>NZ_JAAGOG010000396.1:0-2449 GCF_010747425.1 Nostoc sp. UIC 10630 | reverse complement strand
ATTCCCCATTCCCCATGCCCAATGACAAATGACAATTGACTACGATGTTGTAATTATTGGCGGCAGTCTTGCTGGATACTACGCTGCTCTTGCTGCAACCCAACTACGTGCTACGGTTGCCTTGGTGGAACCTAAAGTAGAATATGGGTTTACTCATCACCATGCTCTTACCGAAATCGGTAAACTGGCGCAGAAGTTGAATGATGCCGCTAGTTTTGGTGTTCATACCACAAACACTGATATTTCAGAAGAATGCCACATATCTATGGCATGGCAAGAAGCAATGCTGTATGCTCAATGCGTCGCCGCAAATCTCAAAGAACAGCATTCTCCTGCCGTCCTAGCCGCGCTAGGGGTAGATGTCATTGTTGGCAGTGGTCAATTTCAATCTTCGCCCCAACTGGCTTTTGCCGTTAACAATCGCCTACTACACGCCCGTACTTATTTGCTAGCCAGTGGTTCGCGTCCAGAAATTCCAGAGATTGAGGGATTGCAAGGCACTGGCTATCTAACCCTTTCTAATATTTGGCAATCTTTACAGGGAGGAACATTACCCAAAAATTGGGTAATTATCGGTGGAACTCCCCAAAGCATTGAAATCGCTCAAACTTTAGCCCGATTTGGTTGCAGTGTGACGCTAGTAGTCAAGCATCCTTATGTTCTCTCCCATATTGACCCTGAAATAGCCATATTGCTTCAGGCACAGTTGGAAGTCGAAGGTGTGCGCGTCCTCACCGATAAACTAGTAACTCAGGTGAGGCTAATTGAGGATAAAAAGTGGATTCAAGCAGGAGATAAAGCCATTGAAACTGATGAAATTTTAGTGGCGACTGGACAACAGCCGAATATTGAATCCCTAAATTTGGCAACGGTAGGCGTGAAATGGCATCGGCGTAGTTTAGTAGTGAATGATAAACTACAAACCACTAACCACCGCATTTACGCTTGTGGTGATGTAATTGGTGGTTACGACTTTGCCAATATCGCTAATTATGAAGCAAAAATTGCCCTAAAC
Source organism: Nostoc sp. UIC 10630 (assembly GCF_010747425.1). NCBI lineage: Bacteria > Bacillati > Cyanobacteriota > Cyanophyceae > Nostocales > Nostocaceae > Nostoc > Nostoc sp. UIC 10630. The sequence goes on along the minus strand of NZ_JAAGOG010000396.1, from coordinate 1,434 downwards.
AATGCACTCTTTTTCCCTAGATTACGAGTAAATTATCGCTCCATTCCTTGGGCAATGTTTTCTGTGCCGATGGTGGCGCAAGTGGGTTTGACAGAGGCACAGGCAAAACGTCTATTTAGTCGAGATGAAGTTTTAGTTTTGCGTCAATATTTTAAAACAGTGGCAGCAGCCCAACTTCGGGACGAAACCACTGGTATGTGTAAATTAATTGTGCTACGTAATGGCGAAATTTTGGGAGCTTCGATATTAGGGGCAGAAGCTGGAGAATTGATTAATTTGATTGCCTTAGCAATGTCCCAAAAAATTAAAGTCAAAGATTTAGCAAATCTATCTCCTGTCTATCCCAGTTTCTCAGAAATTTTGGAACAAGCTGCAAGAGAATGGAGTAGGCAGAAGTTAAATAGCGATATTGCTTGGCAAGAGTTTTTAGAAGGTTTCTTCCATTTCCGCCGCAATTGGAATTTATGAGTGCAAAGTGGCGCTGTCAAGGTGAGTTTTGTATTCATTACTAGCTCTGAACTCGGAAGTTGCACCTCTGAACTCGGAAGTTGCACCTTTGAACTCGGAAGTTGCACCTTTGAACTCGGAAGTTGCACCTTTGAACTCGGAGTTTTGAAAATTCTAAAAGAATAAGTGGAGATTTTGTTTTATTACCCACACGACCCCAGCCGTGACTAAAGGCACACTGAGATTATCTGTGCCTTGGGGTGAGACTGCCTCTGCTAGGGTGGCGCAAGTAGCAGCTACCACCGCAGTCAACAATGCCAACTGTAAACTTAAAGGCGTTGCTAGAGGACTCAGTGATGAACCAGGTAGCAGTAACAGCACCAAGAAAATTACTACTGTACTCGCCACAAACATTACTGCCGAACCTTCCCAGGAACGCACTGAATTTCCTATTTGGTATTTATGCTGCCCGAAGCGTCTACCGATTAATGCTGCTAGTGCATCACCCCAGGTCATCGCCATTATCCCAGCAACAGCGATCGCAACGCTATCTACTGGCCCGTCTGGTCGCCACAGTAGCCCGAAAAGCAATGTCACTGAGAGAGCGAAATAAACTGTACCAGGTGAGCTATCCTGAGTATCCATTGCCCCGATGAATCGGTAGCGGTAGAACAGGTAGTTAAGTCCTATAAAAGTGGCAAAAGGTATAATTCCGATTTCCCAGTGATTAAACAATCGCAGGACACCGAAAACCCACATCCCGGCACCAATATGGATTATTTTGCGGGTCAAATCCGGCTTTACACCAAACAGCCTACGCAGTCCCTCGCCAATAACAAGTAGACTAATTGCGTAAATATAAGAAATTGCTAGCCCGATAAAGTCATTTGTCATTGGTCATTTGTCATTGGGCATTGGTCATTTGTCATTGGTCATTTGTCATTGGTCATTGGTCATTGGTCATTTGTCAAGAATCATTTTTTATTC
>NZ_JAAGOG010000142.1:0-22665 GCF_010747425.1 Nostoc sp. UIC 10630 | reverse complement strand
GAGTAGCCGCTATAAATTTATGTATGCAATGCTCTGATTTCTAAATACTTTTTCAATATATTTTAGTTTGCAGTGATCTAGATCACACCATTTTGTGAGTAAGAATAGATAGTATCAAGCACATAAACACCTTAGAACTGTTAAAGGCAGGAGCTAAAAAGCTCTACCTCTTACAGGGTAAAAGAATAGATGATACCTGTATAAGTACTAAAATCACCAGTTTTTAATTCTTACCAAATCATCTAAAAAAATGAGAACAAGGTAAATGGTGATGTTTGAACTCTTGCTAAAAAATCAATTAAGCGCTCCCAAAAAAGTAAAATTTAAAAATGAGATTTTGGCACGAGTTCAAGGACAAAACTCAGGAAATTCAAATGACGAAATTAAATTTTACAAAACTGAATTACTTCCCTATTTTATAAAATTAAGCCAACAAAATCCTGTTTTCAGCGTTACGGAACAATTACGGCTTTTGGTAGGTGTTTGGACACCAATATGGTCTACCATATCATTTCATGAAAGTTTACCGAAAAGAATACAAGAACAGTCTTTTCAAATTTTCCAGCATGATGGTTACTGTGCCAGTGTCGCTCGCTATATAATGGGGAAAGAGCCATATTTGTCCCAGAGTTTTCACTCAAGATTACCCGCTTATGATTTCATGGTAATCCAAAAATATGGAGTTCAAAATGGTAAATGGTATCTTCAAAACATTGATAGATTTCAAGCTTTTAAAAATAGAGAAATTCCTCTAACTTTAGAGTCAGTCTACACCTGGTTTACTGATGTGCTTAACACTAAAGTCAAACTGAATGCCTCAAAATTGGCTTTATCGAAAGCTCTGGAATTAGAAAATATAGAGATAAATCATACAAATTATTTAAAAAAAACATCTTTAGCACCTTCTCAAGTGTTTCAGCATTTATATATAGATAATGACTGGCGACTTATAAAAACTCAAACAGATGCCTCACATCTACCTAGTTACACAATTTCTGTGAAGAGGCAATAAGAGGTTATTTAGAAAGTAAAAATAAAATTACCGTAGTGGTATCGCAAGGCTAAAATAGTGTAATAGAGAAAAGCACGTAATAAGTATTTAACCCCAAAAATTGGTAAATAGCCTCTAAGCAATATGAATGAATGGTACAAAGAAGACCTTGCATTTATTCATGATGACGGTTTCCGTGACTTCGCTCTCAAATCTGCTCCTGGCATCTTAGAAATCCTCGCTCAAAACAAAATACATGATGGACTAGTGGTTGACTTGGGTTGTGGTAGCGGATTATGGGCAGAAGAACTTACTAAGTCTCATTATCGTGTTCTCGGAGTTGATATTTCTGAGTCGATGATTAATATTGCACGAACAAGAGTCCCAGATGCCGAATTTCGGATCGATTCACTATTCAAAACAGAGATTCCGCCATGCAATGCTGTCACCTCCATTAGTGAATGTATTAGCTACCTGTTTGATCGAGACAACGATCGCCAAATTCTTGTTCAGCTTTTTCAGCGCATATATAATTCCTTAACTCCTGGGGGTGTATTCATCTTCGACATTGCCGAAAAAGGACAAGTTGCACAAGGTACTACAACTAAAGGTTTCACTGAAGGAGAAAGCTGGGTAGTATTAGTTGAAAAATCGGAAGATCGAGAGCAAATGATTTTGACACGCCGAATTATCAGCTTCCGTAAGATAGGGGAACACTACAGACGATCTGACGAAGTACACCACGTGCGATTATACGAAGCAACAGCTATTGCAAGTGAACTCTCTGGCGTTGGCTTCCAAGTTGAAACAACTCGTAGTTATGGGCAATACCTTCTGCCGGAGGGTCATGTAGCATTTATTGCACGCAAACCAAGATCGTAAATACCTAAATCACATCCAATATCTAATTTTTTTGTTATGGTGATCCCAAAAGAATTGTTAAGTACTTACGAGGTTCAATAGAATGACTAGTCGATTCACTCGTATATTTAAATACAAGCAGTTATAAATACTTTATTTATAAAGTGTATCTATTTAGGTTGGGCAATACGCGCTTCAATATCTTCCAATGTTTGTAACAATAGACTCCTTGCCTGCAATTGCCAACCCCATCTTTGAATTCTGTAAGCTGATACAGTACCAACTATAGCTGCTAACAAACAGAAAGGTTGATTTAAAGAAATTCCGAATAACAAACCCAATCCAGCAATTCCCCAAAATGGTAAGGCTACTGTTTGTCTTTGCTCTTCGACAATTTGAGTAATTATATTAGAAGATTGCTTATTAACTAATAATGCTTCTTTGACTTGTCGCTGTTCGGCTGTCGAGACTGATAAACCTATTTTACGGCGTAGTTTTTCCATTTTTCGGGCATCAGTACTGTACTCAGTTAACTCATCTTCTGCCATTTTCAACAGTCGTTCTAATTGCGCCATTGTGTATTGCATCCGGTATTTTGATAAAACTATTAACCTAAATAATTGTTAACTTTTATTGACTATAAAGTTGGATTTAATCGCCAAATTTAAAGTTACACGACAGAATGAAAAATCTAAAATTAAAGATGGGAAAAATATACTAACGGTTACACACTTACAAATTGAGTATAAATTTAAAAGGTAATTATGACTACAATATCTAAAAGCACTTTATCTCCATCTGCCCAAGAGCGATCGCTCATCTTGTGGTTTGATGAAGTTGGAATTGCTGATATACCGTTAGTTGGTGGTAAAAATGCCTCACTGGGCGAAATGATTCAACAACTAACGCCTAAAGGGATTAACGTTCCTACCGGATTCGCCACCACTGCTTACGCCTATCGTCATTTCATCAAATCAGCAGGTTTAGAAGCAAAGCTACGCAAACTCTTTGCTGACTTGGATGTTGAGGATGTCAAAAATTTACGAGAACGGGGGAAAAAAGCGCGATCGCTATTAATCCACACCCCATTTCCTGTAGAATTGCGAGAGGCGATCGCTACAGCCTACCAAAGTCTTTGTGAAATATACCATACAGAGACAGATGTTGCAGTCCGTTCTAGCGCCACCGCCGAAGACCTTCCCGATGCTAGTTTTGCCGGACAGCAAGAAACTTACCTCAACGTTGTTGGTGTCGAAGGAGTTTTAGCAGCTTGTCACAAGTGCTTTGCTTCCATATTTACCGATCGCGCCATTTCTTACCGTCACACCAAGGGATTTGATCACTTTAGCATTGCTCTGGCTGTGGGCGTGCAAAAAATGGTGCGCTCTGACTTAGCAACCTCTGGGGTGATGTTTTCCATTGACACAGAAACTGGATTTAAGGATGCGGCACTAATTACAGCCGCCTACGGTTTAGGTGAAAACGTTGTTCAGGGGTCTGTAAATCCCGATGAATACTGTGTTTTTAAACCAACTTTAAAAGCTGGTTTCCGCCCGATTATCGATAAAAAATTGGGCAGTAAAGAACTGAAAATGATTTATGATGACGGCTCCAAATTTACAAAAAATGTTTCGGTTTCCCCCAGCGAAAGAGGTAAATTTGCCCTGAGTGATGAAGAGATTTTACAACTAGGAAGTTGGGCATGTTTAATTGAAGATCATTATTCTCAAGTCCACGGTATATCGACTCCAATGGATATCGAATGGGCAAAAGATGGCATTACTAATCAACTTTTTATTGTGCAAGCGCGTCCCGAAACCGTCCAGTCGCAGAAGACAGGGAATGTGCTGCGGAGTTATCGGTTGGTGTGGGAAAATAAGGAAAAATCTTCCCACTCCTCACTCCATGATTCCCAATCACCCATTCCCCTGGTTACGGGAAGTGCAATTGGAGAAGCTATTAGTCAAGGGAAAGCCCGCCTAATTTTAGATGTTCAGAAACTCGAACAGTTTCAAGTTGGGGAAGTTTTGGTGACAGAAAGAACCGATCCTGATTGGGAACCTATTATGAAACGCGCCAGTGCAATTGTCACCAATTCTGGTGGTAGAACGTGTCATGCAGCAATTATTGCGCGAGAATTGGGTGTCCCTGCGATCGTGGGATGTGGCAATGCTACAGAAATCTTAAAACCTGGTCAAGAGGTAACAATTTCTTGCGCCGAAGGGGAAGAGGGAAAAGTTTATGCAGGCTTATTACCTTTTGAAGTTGAAGAAGTTGCTTTAGAGAACTTACCGCGTACCCATACTCAAATTTTAATGAATGTGGGTAATCCTCAAGAAGCATTAAGTTTATCGGCAATTCCTAACGATGGCGTAGGTTTAGCGCGGACAGAATTTATCATTGCTAACCAAATCCAAATTCATCCAATGGCGTTAATTAATTATGAATTATTAAAAGATGAATTTGCAAAAGCTAAAATTGCTGAAATTACCTCACTTTATGACGATAAACCTCAATATTTTGTAGATAAATTAGCTCAAGGGATAGGTAGAATTGCCGCAGCATTCTATCCCAAACCAGTGATTGTGCGAATGTCAGATTTTAAAAGTAATGAATATGCGAATTTGTTAGGTGGGCGGCAGTTTGAACCCCACGAAGAAAACCCAATGCTAGGTTGGCGAGGAGCGGCACGTTACTATGATGAAGGCTACAGAGAAGCTTTTGCCCTAGAATGTCATGCCCTCAAACGAGTACGGGAAGAGATGGGTTTAACAAATGTTATTCCGATGATTCCTTTTTGTCGCACTCCTGATGAAGGGCGGTTGGTTTTGGCAGAAATGGCAAAAAATGGCTTAAAGCAGGGTGTTAACGGCTTGCAGGTTTATGTGATGTGTGAGTTGCCCAGTAATGTGATTCTGGCTGAAGAATTTGCTGAGGTATTTGATGGTTTCTCCATTGGTTCAAATGATTTAACTCAACTGACACTGGGGATAGATAGAGATTCGGCGTTGGTAGCGAGATTGTTTGATGAACGCAGTCCAGCTGTCAAACGAATGGTAAAAATGGTCATAGAAGCGGCGAAAAAATGCGATCGCAAAATCGGCATTTGTGGACAAGCACCCAGTGATTACCCAGAATTTGCTCAGTTTTTGGTCGAACAAGGAATTGATTCCATCAGTCTGAATCCAGATTCGGTTTTAAAGACAATGCTGGAAGTGGCAAAAGTTGAGCAGGGATAGCAAAGGATCGGATTGCATTAAGATTCCGTTCTGAAGAACTGCGGAAAGATTCAGAATTTGCGTAGTTTACCGCCGCAGGTATCGCATAACCAACAGTAGTTGAACTTCTGGATCGCTGCCTGTAATATAGTGATCGCCATATTTTGTTTGTGTAATTGTCTACAAAACTTTTGACTGCTCAACCATAAGTATCTTAGTATTTTGCAGAATGGCTATTTAGTTTAGTCAAAAGCAAGATGACAAATCTTTTGGAAACCGAACGCTTGATTATTCGCAGTTGGATACCCGAACGCGATGCCGAGCAAGCCTTTGCAATTTACAGCGATCCTGAAGTTACGCAATTTCTTGGTAAAGCTTCTCTGGTAACAAGTGTTGAGTCACAGCGTCAGCGTTTGATTGACAACATCGAGCAATGGCACCGACGCAACAATGGTACTGGATCTTGGGCAATTGTCGAAAAGGAAACTACAACAATTGTAGGAACTATCATTCTCAAACAATTGCCTGACAAAGATGGTTTACCCACTCAAGATTATGAGGTAGGCTGGCACTTGAGGCGAGCTTCTTGGGGTAAAGGGTATGCAACAGAAGCAGGACGAGTTATGCTCAACTACGGATTTAGTGTCTTGGACTTGCCAGTGATTTATGCCGTAGTGAAGCCAGAAAATCATGCTTCAATCCGTGTAACAGAACGATTGGGTATGAAACCAATAGGGCGGACAAATAAGTATTACGGTATTGAACTACTCCTGTTCCAACTAGATGCACCTGAAGAGTAGAGGGGAGCAGGGAGTAGGGCAGTAACGGGAGCAGGGGAAGCAGGGGAAGAAAAACTATTTATTGATTATTTATCAATGCCCAAATGACAAATGACAAATGACAAATGACAAATGACTAAAAAATGGTTCCGAATTGGGCTGTTGGGTATATTTATCCTCTCACTCGCCTTGAGGTTTTGGGGGCTGGAGCGATTCAACACTCTGGTATTTGATGAAGTTTACTTTGCCAAATTTGGTAATAATTATCTCACGCACACACCATTTTTTAATGCTCATCCGCCATTGAGCCAATATATGATTGGCATCGGCATTTGGCTTGGCAGTCACATTCCTTTTTGGCACGATACTGTAAATGGGCTAACGGGTTCAATGCGATCGCCTTGGACTTATCGGTGCTTCAATGCCATTACAGGCTCATTTATTCCTTTAGTTGTAGCTGCGATCGCTTATCAATTGAGTTATCGCCGTAGCTTTGCTTTGCTTGCTGGTTTATTTACAGCTTGTGATGGCATTTTTCTAGTTGAATCTCGTTATGCTTTAAGTAATATTTATATTGTCATCTTTGGTTTATTAGGACACTGGTTTTTATTATTAGCATTAGATAAGCAAAACCGGCGACGTTCATTTTGGTTAGTTTTTGCTGGCATTGCTTTTGGTGCGTCAGTCGGTACTAAGTGGAACGGTTTATGGTTCCTATCAGGTGCTTATCTTATTTGGATAGTAGCTTGGGTAATTCAGGGAACGCATTCTTTTGCTAACGCCAAACTCTTTTTTACATCCCCCTCATTGGAGGAGGCAGAAGGCAGAAGGCAGGAGGCAGGAGGTAGGAGTCAGGAGGCAGGAGGCAGGAGGCAGGATAGCGAAGCGGTAGCGAGTCCGCGAGCGTCGGCAGAATTCAGGAGCCAGGAGATAGGAATTAGTACTTATTCTCCACCATTTATACCATCAACCTCATCTGAGTCACCACTACAAAATTTGACTCAGCTAAATATTTTTCAGATGTTATTTTATCTAGGAATAATTCCAGCTTTTATCTATAGCATCATCTGGATTCCTCACCTTCAACTAGATAAAACTTACGGATTTATTGCAGTACATCAGCAAATTTTGAAATTTCACTTGCATTTAGGTGGTAATAGTTCGGATGTACATCCTTATTGTGCTGCGTGGTACAAATGGCCTTTGATGACTCGACCAATGGCATATTATTATCAAACGGCTAAAAGCATCACTGAACCATTACCTGTCATGGGGCCACCTTTACCTGCCGGTGCTGGACAAGTTATTTATGATGTCCATGCAATGGGCAATCCCTTTTTGTGGTGGTTTGGTGTTGCTGCTATGTTGTTTTTAGTAGGGATGCTGGTGTCACAAGCCGTAATGCCGTGGGTGAAAGAAAAGCGTTTTTTAGTACCAGCAACTCTTAGTGTTGATACTTGGATTGGTTTGTATTTAGTTATAAATTATGCTGCTAACTTAGCACCTTGGGTAAAAGTGACAAGGTGCGTTTTTATCTACCATTATATGTGTGCAGTCGTATTTGTATTTTTAGCGATCGCTTGGTTTGTCGATCAGTGTCTTCGCAGCTATTATCAACAACTCCGGGCGCTAGGTGTCACCATTACTTTTATTATTCTGGCTGCTTTTATTTTCTGGATGCCCATCTATTTGGGTTTACCCCTCTCTCCTGACGGTTATAAATTGCGGATGTGGTTCAACTCTTGGATTTGATTAAAAGGGGTCTTGGTAAGAATAATGACTCCTAAACTCATTTCTCAACTTAACATAGCTACACATATCATGATTGTTTAATCACATGGTTTTCACATTTATTATTCCTATGTAAGTTTACTGGCTGTTAGACTTTTCAAAGTGTAAGCAGATGAGAGCAAGCCTGCAAAACGCAACATCAGGGCATGGGAAATTAGATACTAAGTAAAAATGCTGAATGTAACCTTATTTTTTTACATTTATCATTATCCGTTATTCTAGATATTCTAGTTTTGATGCTCCCAGACAACAGAGGAGGATCTTCATGGAAATGAACTTACAATTCCCAGGTATTAATTTAATTAGCTTGAAAGAGGCACCAATTCATATTTCTAGCCAAATTCAACCTCATGGTGTCCTGTTAGTTTTGGAGGAGCCTGAGCTAAAAATATTACAAGTTAGCACTAATACATTAAAGATTTTCGGAATTGCTCCCGAAAATATGTTGCACAAAAAACTAGAAGATTTACTCGACCCATTCCAAATAGAGAGAATCAAAACAGGGCTATCCGGGGAAAATCTTGATTTTATCAATCCCACCAAAGTTTGGGTACGAAAAAAAGGTGATGAATATATAGTATTTGATGCAATATTTCACCGCAATACAGAAGGATTTTTAATTCTGGAATTAGAACCTGCTATTACTCAAGAAAATATTCCATTTCTAAGCTTTTATCATCTAGCTAGAGCCTCCATAAATCAACTAGAAAAAACAGCAAATCTTCGTGACTTTTGTCAAGTTATCGTTCAAGAAGTTCGGAAAATAACGGAATTTGATAGGGTAATGCTATATAAATTCGATGATGATGGACATGGTTCCGTTGTCGCTGAAGAAAAACTAGAAAGTCTAGAACCATACTTAGGGCTGCATTACCCAGAATCAGATATTCCCAAACCAGCAAGAAAATTATTTGCTGCCAATTCGATCAGAATTATACCTGATGCTTATTCTCAGCCAATCAAACTTTTTCCTGTCAATAATCCAATTAGCGATCGCCCGATTAATTTAACCAACTCTATTCTCAGAAGTGCTGCTTCTTGTCATACAGAGTACTTGCATAATATGGGTGTTGGTGCCTCGCTGACTATCTCTTTAATTAAAGACCAAAAACTCTGGGGACTAATTGCTTGCCATCATCAATCCCCAAAATATGTTTCTTACGAATTACGTAAAGCTTGCGAATTTTTAGGGCGAGTAATATTTGCAGAAATTTCAGCTAGAGAAGAGACAGAAGATTATTATCACCGGATAAATCTGACACACCTTCAATCAGTCTTGATTGAATATATGTCTCAAGAAGAAAACTTTATTGATGGTTTAGTTAAAAACCCACAGCATCTTTTAGATTTGGCTAGCGCTCAAGGTGCAGCTGTCTGTTTTGCGGGAAATTGCACGGTAGTTGGTGAAACACCTAGAGAAGAAGACCTGAATTTTTTAGTCCAATGGCTGAAGAATAATGTTGAAGAAGAAGTCTTCTATACAGACTCTTTGCCGCAGATTTATCCAGATGCAGAAAGCTTTAAAAATGTCGCTAGCGGTTTGTTAGCGATTCCCATCGCCAAGCGGACTTATGTTTTGTGGTTCCGACCAGAAGTAATTCAAACTGTAAATTGGGGTGGCGATCCTAATAAGGCGTTTGAAGTTAACCAGTCAGAAGGAAATGTCCGTTTATGTCCACGCAAATCATTTGAACTGTGGAAAGAAACGGTTCGCTTAACATCTTTACCTTGGAAAGATGTAGAAGTAAAAGCAGCTTTAGAACTGCGGAAAGCAATTGTTAATATTGTGCTACGTCAAGCCGATGAACTAGCCCAGTTAGCGCAGGATTTAGAACGTTCTAACGCCGAATTGAAAAAGTTTGCCTACGTCGCCTCCCATGACTTGCAAGAACCACTCAATCAAGTTGTGAATTACGTGCAGCTGTTAGAGATGCGCTATAGTGAAGAACTTGATGAAGATGCTCAGGAGTTTATCAGCTACGCTGTGCAGGGAGTTAGCCTGATGCAGACGTTGATTGATGACGTGCTGGCATACTCGAAAGTGGATATGCAAGCGATCGCATTTCAAATGACCGAGGTAGAGACAGCCTTAAATCGAGGGTTGGGCAATTTGCGTCAACGCATTAATGAAACTGGCGCTATTATCACCCACGATCCCTTACCAACAGTGATGGCTGACAGCACCCAAATGATGCAGCTATTCCAGAACCTCATCGGTAACGCCATTAAGTTTCATAGCGATCAGCCGCCACAAATTCATGTGGGAGCAGAAAGGATAGAAGACGCATGGTTGTTCTCAGTACGGGATAATGGAATTGGCATTGACCCAAAATTTAGCGATCGCATTTTTGTAATTTTTCAGCGCTTACACACGCGGGATGAATATACTGGTACAGGTATGGGTTTAGCCATCTGTAAGAAGATCGTCGAATGTCACCGAGGGCGGATTTGGGTAGAGTCAGGACTGGGTGAAGGCGCAACCTTCTACTTTACGATTCCAGTTGGAGGACGCGAACTTGAGCGTAGAAACGGGAGAAAAACACAAAACCATCTTTTTGGTCGAGGACAATAAAGCTGACATTCGCTTAATCCAAGAAGCGTTAAAAAACAGTTCAGTGCCCTACCAAGTGGTAACGGTCAGGGATGGTATAGATGCTATGGCTTATTTACGCCAAGAAGGTGAATATGCTGATGCACTACGCCCTGACCTCATTCTGCTGGATTTGAATTTGCCTAAAAAAGATGGTCGAGAAGTGCTGGCGGAAATCAAAGCCGACCCACTACTAAAGCGTATTCCAGTTGTTGTGTTAACAACCTCAAAAAATGAGGATGATATTTTTCACAGCTACGATTTACATGTGAATTGCTACATCACTAAATCTCGCAACCTGAACCAATTATTTCAAATCGTCAAGAGTATCGAAGATTTTTGGCTCTCTACTGTGACGCTACCATCGGAGTGAGGCGGGGGGGCAGGGGGCGCGGGAGAATAACAAATGACAAATGACAAATGACAAATGACAAGATAGAGCAGCAATAGGGGGTGAAACCTGAAGATTATGGTTGTGAGCTACTCAGTAAAAATCTTGTTAATTGAGGATAATCTAGCTTCTGCAAGGTTATTACAAGAGTTTCTGACGCAAGCCCAGTCCCAAGAGTTTACTCTGGTTCATGTGACGCGATTGGGCGAAGCACTTCAGGAACTAAATCAATGTAATTATGATGTTATTTTATTAGATTTAACTCTACCTGATAGCCAAGGATTATCATCTCTACCTCCTCTGATTGGTCAAGCGCCAAGTATACCGATTGTTGTTTTAACAAATACTAATGACGAAGAACTAGCAATTGAAGCAGTGCGCCAGGGGGCACAAGATTATCTAGTCAAGCGCCAGGTAAATGTAGATGTGTTAGTGCGATCGCTGCGTTATGCGATCGAGCGCAAGCAGGTTTTAGAATCATTACGCACAGTCAATGAAACATTACAAACCCGGGTTGAAGAACGAACTGCGGAACTGGTGAAAGCCAATGAACTTAACCAGTTCAAATCTGAATTTGTTTCAATGCTTTCCCATGACATCCGCAATCCCCTAAATACTATTCTCTTGGCTGCTGGTTTGCTACAAAACCAGGATGAAAGATTGACCAAAGAGAAAAAACTGAATCATTTACAAATGATTCGCTCGGCGATCAAAAATATGGCAAAGCTATTGGATGAAGTTACATTCATCGGGAAAGCTGATTCTGGCAGACTGGGGTATGAACTCATTTGTATAGATTTAGAAGCTTTTTGCCGCCAAATGGTCGAAGAAGTTAGATTGATCGCAAATGAGAAGCATCTGACTTTGGTGTTCGCCAGTTGTGGGAAATTAGACGAGGCATTATGGGATGAAAGCTTGCTGCGGCATATTTTAGGCAATTTACTGAGTAATGCGATTAAGTATTCACTACCGGGCGGTATAGTGCGTTTTGAATTAATTGGTCAGGAAAAAACAGTAATTTTCCGAATTCAAGATTCGGGAATTGGAATTCCTCAAGAAGACCAAAAACGGCTGTTTCAGCCTTTTCAACGTGCTGAAAATGTTGGAACCATTCCAGGTACTGGCTTAGGGCTAGCGATCGTCAAAAAATGTGTCGATGCACATGGAGGCGAGATTATAGTCAATAGTCAAGTTGAAGTAGGTACAACCTTTACCGTCACCCTTCCTTTACTAGAAGCTTAAGCATCTAAGTTAAGTGATTCAGGTTAAATTATATAGATTTAAGGAATGCAGCAAAGTTTCCTCAAAGAATTGCTTGTTACTACCCCTCATTATTCACAACTTCTCGTCTGACAAACAAAGCCCGATAAACAGGTTCACCCTTTTTTTGTGTGCCTATTTCTCGTTCTGTAGGGACTGGTAGCGGATTTTCTGCTAACCATTCTTCTGCACCAACTTTCTGATAAGCTGGGTGGGCAGCGAAGCGATCGCGCATTTCCACCGCGATAAATTCCATATCTGATTGCACAAACACAACCCCACCAACCGCCAAATAACTGGCTAATTCTGCCACTAGTTCTGGTTGCACCACACGGCGTTTAGCATGGCGGGTTTTAAACCAAGGATCGGGGAATTGAATTGTCACACGCTGTAAACTTCCTGGAGGGAGGGAAGATAACAGGGATCGCAGTGAGTTATTTACATTGCAAAATAAGTAGTGCAGATTTGTTAAAGCCAACTCAGAACGTAACTTATTCGCCTCCACTACCAACGGTTCTCGAATTTCTAAGCCGAGATAATTCCAATTGGGTTCGATGCTGGCCATATTTAATAAAAATTGCCCCTTAGCGCAGCCAATATCTAAATGTAGTGGTTGATTTGGCTTTGCATAAATTTTTTCCCAGTCAAGGGGACTTGCTGGCGTTTGATACTTTTTACCAAGTGGATTAACATGCTGGCGAACTCGGACTGCTGCCAAAATTTCCTCTCCTTTACGTCAAAATATTTTGTCGATCATAAATACTAATTGCTACAAGTCTTCCTTTATTTGCGTCTTGGTAGCTTTTCTTCAATTTTGCTATTTCTTTAAGTAGAAATTATCAACCACGCTTTTATTTTTAAGACCTGAGTAAGCAAAAATTCTAGTAAATAACGGTTATCAAAGTAAGAGTTGATAAAGCCAATTTTAGATTGTTTTCTTAACTTTACTCTGTCATGTTTCAAGTTAGGCGAATTTGCGCTAATCAACCTTTTATTTCACTGCTCTTGTTAAATAACTAAAAGCTTCCTAAATGTAAGTTATTATATCTTCTTTCACTAGAGATTTTGGATTAGCTGCCTAGGCAAAAAACGGCAATATTATGCTAGAATTATATCAAATTATGGCAATTATTCAAGAGTAATTTAGAATAATTTTGCGCTTTGTTGAGTAAACAAGCTAAAATCTACGATTTTTGGAGATTTTTAGGTTATGACAACCTCACAGGAGAGGATTATCCCGATAGATTTGCGAACCGAAATGTCGCAGTCTTATCTGGAATACGCCATGAGCGTGATAGTGGGTCGGGCGTTGCCAGATGCCAGGGATGGTCTAAAACCTGTGCATCGTCGCATTCTCTACGCAATGCACGAGCTAGGTCTGCTCCACGATCGCCCCTTTAAGAAATGCGCCCGTGTGGTGGGGGAAGTGTTGGGTAAATACCACCCCCACGGCGACACAGCAGTATATGATGCCTTGGTGCGGATGGCGCAGGATTTTTCCATGCGATCGCCCCTAGTTAACGGACATGGTAACTTCGGTTCGGTAGACAACGATCCGCCAGCCGCAATGCGATACACAGAATGTCGCTTACAAGCTTTAACTAGCGCTGGTTTACTACACGATATTGAGTATGAAACCGTAGATTTTGCCGATAACTTCGACGGTTCCCAACAAGAACCCACAGTCTTACCTGCACGGATTCCCCAATTATTGCTCAACGGTTCCTCTGGAATTGCCGTGGGTATGGCAACCAACATTCCGCCGCACAATTTGGGCGAATTGATTGATGCTTTGGTGGCTGTAATCCACAATCCAGAAATCACCGATCTCGAATTAATGCAGTACGTCCACGGCCCAGACTTTCCAACTGGGGCGCAAATTTTGGGGACATCTGCGATTCGTGAAGCCTACACAACCGGGCGTGGTTCCATTACCATGCGTGGTGTCGCTAACATTGAAACCGTTGAACAACGGGGACGGCCAGATAGAGAAGCAATTATCATCACCGAATTGCCCTATCAAACCAATAAAGCGGCGCTGATCGAAAAAATCGCCGAAATGGTGAACGAAAAGCGTCTAGAGGGCATCGCAGATATCCGGGATGAAAGCGATCGCGATGGGATGCGAGTTGTCATCGAACTTAAGCGTGATGCTTATCCTCGCGTCGTTCTGAACAACCTTTACAAACAAACGCCACTGCAAGCCAACTTTGGGGCGAATATGCTGGCGTTGGTGAATAGCGAACCCCAGGTACTCACCCTCAAGCAATTTTTAAGCGTCTTCTTAGATTTCCGCATCGAATCCATTGCCAGACGCACCCGTTACGAACTGCGGAAAGCCGAAGAACGCGATCATCTCCTCCAAGGGTTATTAATTGCCCTGTCACAGTTAGATCCAATTATTGTCTTGATTCGCCATGCTCCCGATGCGCCGACAGCCAAAGGCGAATTAATCACAACTTATGGACTCTCGGAAGTGCAAGCAGATGCGATTTTGCAGATGCAATTGCGGCGGTTGACTGCCTTAGAAGCAGACAAAATTCGTTTGGAACACGACGAATTACAAGCAAAAATTACCGACTTACAAGATATTTTGGCACGCCGGGAGAGAGTGCTAGAAATTATCGAAACCGAAGTTGGGCAACTGAAAACTAACTTTGCCACACCACGCCGCACGGTGATTTTACCAGGGGAAGGGGAATTAGACGATCGCGACTTAATTGCCAATGAAAAAGCGATCATTCTGGTGACAGAACAAGGTTACATCAAACGGATGCCAGTTAATACCTTTGAAGCGCAAAGCCGTGCTACCAGAGGTAAAGCCGCAGCCAAGGTGAAAGATGATGATACCATTGAGCATTTTTTGACTTGCTGCGATCACGACAGTATTTTATTCTTTAGTGAGCGTGGTGTTGTTTATTGCCTAAGAGCGTATCAAATTCCAGCGAGTTCGCGTACCAGTCGCGGCACACCAATCGTCCAGATGTTACCCATCCCCAAAGAGGAAAAAATCACCTCGATTGTACCCGTTGACGAGTTTAGCAGCGAAGAATATCTGGTCATGCTCACTAAGGGCGGCAATATCAAGAAAACCGAATTGGCAGCCTTTAGTCATATTCGCGCCAATGGTTTGATTGCCATTTCCTTAGAAGAAGGCGACCAACTGCGCTGGGTACGACGCGCCAGAGTCGAGGATAGCGTAATCATTGGTTCTCGTAACGGGATGGCAATTAACTTCCGGTGCAACCACGAACAACTACGTCCTTTAAGTAGGGCGACTCGTGGGGTGAAAGCCATGAAACTCAAAAATAAAGATGAACTCGTGGGTATGGATATTCTACCCGCAGCAATTCTGGAAACTTTGGATGTAGCAGAAGCCGAAACAGAAGATATCGAAGCAATCGAAACAATCGAAACAGAAGATATCGAAATTACCGAAACTACTGAAGAGTCCGCAGAAGTGCCTAGTACTGGCATTGTTGGCCCTTGGGTGTTGGTAATTACGATGGGAGGATATGGTAAGCGCGTACCCGTTGCCCAGTTCCGACTACAAAATCGTGCTGGTCAGGGTTTAATGGCAACCAAGTTCAAAAACCGCAAAACCAAAGACAAATTGGCAACCCTACGCATTGTCAACAATGATGATGATGAAATCATGATGGTGACAAATCGCGGTATTATCATCCGTCAGGCGGTCAATGCGATTTCTATCCAATCGCGATCGGCAACTGGAGTCAGAGTGCAGCGTTTAGACGAAGATGACGCTATTACCGGAGTAGCAATAGTTCCACCTGATGCTGCCGATGCAGAAGAAGCAGAGTAAAAAGCAGGGGGAGCAGAGGGAGCAGGGGGAGAGGTTTATATCTTTACTCCCTTGCTTAGTTGCCTTAGCTAGCGGCATTTTAATGGGGCTAACTGTAGCCCCAGTAGGTGCATGGTTGTTGGCTTGGATTGCCATAGTTCCCTTATGGGTAATAATTCTCACTTCAGCCAAACGCAAAAACCAATCTCCCCTGGCTCCCCCTGCTTTCTTCTGGGGTATTGGTTTTCACGGTGTCGCCCTATTCTGGATTACCGGCATTCATCCGATGACATGGTTGGGCGTTCCTTGGTTGCCAAGCTTGGCAATCACGCTTTTTTGTTGGGGATTTATCAGTGTCTTGGGTGGGGTATTCCTTACTATTTGGGCTGCTGTAATAGTTCGCCTGGGTGGAAAAAACCCGTGGTTACGTGTACTTATTGGTACAGCCGTCTGGTGTGGCTTAGAGAGTCTTTGGAGTGCTGGCCCTCTGTGGTGGAGTTCACTTGCTTACACTCAAAGTCCGCAGAATCTCGTAATTGTACATCTAGGTCAACTCTCTGGGCCTAATACTGTGACAGCAGCAATAGTTGCTGTAAATGGGTTAATTGCTGAAGGATGGATAAACCGCAGAGGCACAGAGGGCGCAGAGAACATTTCCTCCGTGTTCTCTGCGCCTCTGCGGTTCGTTAATAAATACTTAGTTGCCGCCACAGGATTATTAATTACCTTACACTTCATAGGTTTTTTCTTATACAGTCGCCCCATCACCCAACCCCCAGAAGCAGCGTTAAAAGTGGGGATTGTTCAGGGTAATATCCCAAACCGACTTTTACGAAGTTCCGAAGGGTTTCGTCGCGCCCAAGAAAATTACACTAATGGGTATTTAACTTTAGCAGACCAAGGTGTAGATGCAGTTCTCACCCCAGAAGGAGCCTTACCTATTTTCCAACGCAACTTGTTGGGAACTGCCTTAGTCGCAGCAGTGAAGGAAAAAGGTGTAGTTGCTTGGATTGGGGCTTTTGGCGAACGAGGAGACAGTTATACAATTAGCTTGTTTACTTTCGACAGTAAGGGTGAAATTGTCAGCCGCTACGATAAGTCCAAACTAGTACCTTTGGGAGAATATATTCCCTTTGAAGGGATTTTCGGCGGGTTAATTCAACGCTTGTCGCCTTTGGAAGCACACCAAGTTCCGGGTTCAGCAAATCAGATATTTGACACTCCTTTTGGTCGGGCGATCGCTAGTATATGTTACGAATCTGCTTTTCCTGAACAATTTCGCCGTCAAGCTGCGGCGGGTGGGCAATTTATCCTCAGTTCTTCTAATGATGCCCATTACACTGCATCCATGCCATTCCAGCACCATGCACAGGATATCATGCGGGCAATTGAAACCGATCGCTGGTCAGCACGGGCAACTAATACCGGATATTCAGCTTTTGTAGATCCTCATGGGAGAACCTTGTGGATGTCTGGATATAATACTTACGAAACTCATGCTGAAACAATTTATCGGCGACAGACGCAAACTTTATATGTGCGTTGGGGTGATTGGTTAACACCTCTGTTGTTAGGATTGAGTATCTTAGGGTGGTTTGTGCAGAGAGTGATTAACTAACGCTAATATCAGATCGTAACTATAGTGACATCCACGAGTAATAGTTACCATTTGAGTCTCTAAAAGAGGAATTGTGGCATGGAAGACATTCAGCAACGCAAGCTTTTATCAGCCCTAAGCCACGGAGCAATATTTTTTAGCTCTACGATTATCTCCATTGGCATACCGATTGCAATTTTGTTAATTAGTAATGACCCGATTATTAAAAGCAATGCCAAAGAATCACTCAATTTTCACATAAATCTTTATATTTATGCAATTATCTTTGCATTGTTGACTGTTGTGGGAATTGGTATTTTGTTATTGATTGCTTTGGGCGTGGTCAGTTTTATTCTGCCAATTATTGCCATTATCAATGTTCTAAACCAGCCAAATGTGTCTTACCGCTACCCGTTTATTTTCAGATTTGTGTAGTTAAAAAGAGTTGTACAGTTGTAGGTTAGGTTGAGCAGTAGGAAGCCTAATAATTATCAGAAGCTGGTTTCAGAGAATCAATCAAACCTACACGAGTTAATGTTTTGTTATCTAACTGAACTTTATTGCAATGTAGCAAAGCTTTCTTAAAATGAGACGAAATGTTAGGTAATTATCCATTTTGTCTATTGGAAAAAATTATATTTTGCTAGACGATTACTTCTTTATTACACAGATTAAGCTAATTTACAATTATCCATAAGGATGAAATTTAAAGACAGAATTTCATACCAAATTTAAGTTTAAAAAAAGTATATAAGGGGTAATTTGTAGACTTTCAGGTGTTTTAATAAAGTTATTACCAAAGTCTAGTAGAAGCAAAAACATGAAAGGTCTTAGGAAGTTATCCTCAATAGCGCTATTGCTATGTGCCTTTGTGTATCCGCCCTCATTAGCTGAAGCAAAAGATATTTCTTTAAATAATGCTCGCAATGAACAGAGCGCCGTACCAGAAGCTAATCTAGTTGGAGATAAAACTGGAGAGCTTTTAATTGCTCAACGGCGGCCAGGACGATACAGAATGATCCGAAGACGGCAGATTATCCGACGACGGCAGCCTTTCGGAAGATACCAAAATATCCGACGACGGCAGCCTTTCGGAAGATACCAAAATATCCGACGACGGGAGCAGTTAAGACAACGGCAGTTTATCCAACGACGGCAGCCCTACGGACGATACAGCATTATCCGAGGTCGTTATTGAGCCAAGGCTGATACAACTAACTAATGGTTAGTGGTTGGTGTTAAACCACTAACCACTAATTATGGTTATCTTTTAATGACTTGCTACTACCTCTCCTTCAAGGCGAACTAGTCGGTCTGCCAAAAGTTTCTCAAGGTCTTCTAGTGCCTTGGTGAAACCTTTGATGCCCTCGTCTAGTTTGTCAGTTGCCATGCGGTCAGCAGCGTGCATTTTGTCATAGCTAGCTTTGTCAATGGATATCTTTTCGATTGACAAACTTGCTGCCTTGGCGGGGTCAAGTTTACGTGGCAGTTCTGCAACAGTTGACTGCAATTCAGCCAAAAGTGATGGAGAAATGGTTAGCAAATCACTACCTGCAAGTTCAGTAATTTCACCAAGGTTACGGAAGCTAGCTCCCATAACTTCGGTTTTATAGCCGAATTTCTTGTAGTAGTTGTAGATTTTGGTGACGGACAAAACTCCTGGATCTTCGGTTGCTGGGTAGCTATCGCGTCCGGTATCTTTTTTGTACCAGTCGAGAATCCGACCGACGAAGGGAGAAATTAGGGTAACGCCGGCTTCTGCACAGGCGATCGCTTGGTGAAGACCAAACAACAAGGTAAGGTTACAGTGAATACCTTCTTTTTCAAGAATTTCCGCAGCGCGAATGCCTTCCCAAGTGGTGGCAATTTTAATTAAAACGCGATCGCGGCCAATTCCAGCAGCTTTATACTGGGCAATTAAATCCCGTGCTTTAGTCAGAGTAGCTTCGGTATCGTAGGACAAGCGAGCATCTACTTCTGTAGACACACGACCGGGAATAATTTGTAAAATCTTTAATCCAAAAGCAACTGCTAAACGGTCAAAAGCTAGAGAAACTATCTGTGCTTGGGTGGCTCCGTCTCCAGCATCTTTCTTCGCTTGCAGTAAAGTTTGATCGACAATTCCCTGATATTCTGGCATTTGCGCCGCAGCAGTAATCAGAGAAGGATTGGTGGTGGCATCTTGGGGTTTGAACTTTTCAATTGCCTGGATATCCCCCGTATCCGCGACCACAACAGTCACTTCTCGCAATTGTTCTAGTAAATTCTTAGACATAAAAGACTCCGTGATGTTTGTTTAGGATTTACTTATTCCCTAGCGAGTGCTGAGTACTGAGTTAGGAGTAGAAACGCGATTAATCGTGTCTGTACAAGAGTTATTATTCTCTTCCTTATCTTCCCAGTCACCAGTCCCCAGTCCTTAGTTCCTTCAATTCTGATTCTGGCAATTTTTCGGAATCATTGCCCAATTTTGCTTACTATCTTGAGCCACAGCCCTATTCTAAGTGGCTTATGCCGATATTGGCTGTCCAATGGAATGCACTTTGATTAAACTAGTTGTGCCCGATTTACCAATTGGAACGCCAGAGGTAATCACTACTTTATCGCCCTTACTGGCTAAACCCATATCTACAACTGTGTTCACCACATTGGTAAACATCTCTTCAGCATGGTGAACTGGTGGGATCAGCAAAGCTTCCACACCCCAAGAAAGTGCTAATTGGCGATAAGCGGTGATATCGGAGGTGAGGGCAATAATAGGAGAAGTCGGCCGATATTTAGATACCATCCTCGCTGTATTTCCTGATGAAGTGTTACAGAGAATTGCCCGTGAACCTGTTTCATAAGCGATGCGACACACAGATTCTGCTACAGATTCGGTAACGCTGAGACTACCTGCTTCATGACACCAGGCGTGTTTGCTACCCTCATCTAGAGCCTGTTCTGTCCGCACGGCGATATTGTGCATCATCTGGACGGCGGCGATGGGATATTGTCCAACAGCTGTTTCACCAGAAAGCATGACTGCATCCGTACCATCTAAGATGGAGTTGGCAACATCAGTTGCTTCGGCGCGGGTGGGATCGGGGGCGCTAATCATCGACTCTAGCATTTGGGTGGCTGTAATCACCGGTTTGCCAGCACGATTGCAACGGCGAATAATATCTTTTTGAATGAGGGGTACTTCGTGAATTGGCACTTCTACCCCTAAATCGCCACGGGCAATCATAATCGCGTCGGCCACTTTTAGAATGGAGTCAAAGTTTTCTATTGCCTCTGCTCTTTCGATTTTGGCAATTAAGCGGATGGAAGCACCAGCTGCTTCAATCATGCGCTTGGCGGGTTCTAAGTCTTGTGGCGATTGCACAAAGGACACCGCTACCCAATCTACACCCAACTGAATCCCAAAGCGTAGATCCAGCAAGTCTTTTTCGGTGATGGAATTAACAGGTAAAGGAGTTTGTGGCAGGTTTACTCCTTTATGTGTGGAAATTAACCCGCCAGTCTTCACTTGGGCGCGAATGCGATCGGCATCGCGATCGGTAACAATTAACTTGACGCGACCATCATTAATTAAAATCGGTTCACCTGGTCGCACCATTGCGAACAGAGTCGGTAATGGTAGAGGTATTTCCTCAATGCTCTCACCCTTTTCTTGCAATACAAAGGTGACTTCAGTACCAGCTTCTAAATTTAACCCTTCCGGTGGTAAAGTTCCCAAACGAATCTTGGGGCCACACAGGTCTTGCATAATTGCGATCGGTTTTTGCTGCTCATTACTAATTTGTCTGAGATAGTGAGCAGTTTGAGCATGGAATTCGTAAGCCCCGTGGGAAAAATTCAACCGTGCCACATTCATTCCAGCTTCTACCAAGCCTCGCAGATTTTCGGGTGCAGATGTAGCGGGCCCAACAGTACAAATGATTTTGGTTCGACGCATAGGGATTAGGGGTTGAGGAGTAACCTGCAAATTTGGATAGTTTGTGCGTAGGCGTAGCCCGTCGTAGACATCGCCCAGTCATCCAAATTAACACGTGCTTTATATCACCGTTTTTGTAAATAAAGATACTAAATAATGTTTTACTCCCAGGGTATTTACCATTTGACCCAAATCCCCAAAGTCAAGGGTCAAAAGTCAAAAGTTAATCACCAATGACCAATGACCAATGACAAATGACCAATTAAACCACAGCAACTGTAGAGGCGAGTTTTTCCTTTTGTGACATAGACAACATCAGGTCAATCACGCGATTCGAGTAGCCCCACTCGTTGTCATACCAGGCAATTACCTTGAAGAAGTTTGAATTCAACTCAATTCCAGCACCTGCGTCGAAGATACTAGAATGGGTGTCGCCTTGAAAATCTGTGGAAACTACTTCTTCATCTGTGTATCCTAAAATACCCGCTAGTGAACCTGCGGCAGCCTCTTTCATAGCAGCACAGATTTCTTTGTAACTAGTGGCTTTGGCAGTTTTGAAAGTTAAATCAACTACAGAGACATCGGGAGTCGGAACTCGTAATGCCATACCAGTCAATCTACCCTTCAATTCTGGTAAAACCAGTGCTACAGCTTTAGCTGCACCTGTGGAGGAGGGAATAATATTCTGGCTTGCACCTCGACCACCCCGCCAGTCTTTCTTGCTGGGGCCGTCTACAGTTGGCTGAGTGGCAGTCATGGCATGGACGGTGGTCATCAACCCTTCAGTTAACCCAAAGTTATCATTGATCACTTTAGCTATGGGAGCTAGACAGTTTGTAGTGCAGCTAGCATTGGAGACAATGATATCCTTGCTGGGGTCAAATAGGTGATGATTGACACCCATAAGTAGAGTAGTAACTCTATCTGGATCTTTGGTGGGAGCAGAAATTACCACTCGCTTTGCACCTGCTTTTAGGTGGTTTGCGGCTCCTTCGTAGTCAGTGAAGAGTCCGGTGGCTTCCACGACATAATCCGCACCTGATTTTCCCCAAGGTAACTCTGCTGGATTTCTCACCGACACACAAGGAATGAAGTGCCCATCAATGAGAATACCGTCTTCCTTGGCTTCAACCTTCTGCTTTAATTGACCGTGGGTTGAGTCGTACTTTAATAAGTAAGCAAGGTTATCTGGTGGTACTAGGTCGTTAATGCCTACAAACTCAATATTGGGATTATCGATGCCAGCGCGAAGCACGAGTCGCCCGATTCGACCGAAGCCATTGATACCAACTTTCAATTTAGTCAAGATTAAGCCTCCCGTTGTGGAAGTTGAACAAAAGGAGAAAGTTAAAAGTCAAAATAGATTGCCTTTTATTCTTTACTCTTTGATCCTGACAGTATCAGCAAGCTAAGGCATATTTACTTGGCATCTTTTAAGGATTGGGGCATTGGGGATTGGGGAATGG
>NZ_JAAGOG010000141.1:0-22795 GCF_010747425.1 Nostoc sp. UIC 10630 | reverse complement strand
CGTAGGCGCAGCAATGGTCATGGATATGGCGGCTGAAATTGCCCAGTTACGGGCACAGCTAAAAGCGTTGCAGTCTTCTTAAAAACATCACCCAATATTCAGAGGTGAAAAAGTTGGCGCAATCAAAATTTTAACAAGTTACCATTGGCTCATTTTTGAGAGAGGAACGCGATCCGCCAGGATGGGTGCCTGAATCCTACTTGATGACAAAGTTAGACGGGTCTTGATCTCGTCGATGCTTAGTGGGAATGGGGTCTGGCTGCCCATCACCCGCAAGGGCTGCGGTTTTTTCCAGGGATTCTCTCAATCGCTTGGCCGCATAGATGGACATATCTCGCGGTACATTAATGCGATCGCGCAAATATCGGAGAGCGACATCAGAACCTGATGGAGGTACACAGTCTTCACCTGTCATCATGTGTGTTAAAGCACAACGTAGCGCTTGATCAAACAATTTATCATCTAGGGGGTTGACTCGGATAATATTGATGCGATGCTCGATGGTTCGCTTAAGAGCTTCCATGCGGGAGTTTTCGGGTTCTGGGTAAGCAACATCTGGTAGGCCAAACCAGGGGCCATTATCCACCCGCGCTTTGTTGAGAAGCATCTGGGTTTCGCCGTTTTCCCAACAGCCTCCCATCTGGGGCGGCAAATCATGTGCGTGGGTGTGAAAGTCGCTCTGGGTACCGCAGTAGGTCGGTCGGCTTTCCATTGCCGCAAACCATGCGCTCAAGCGGGGGTTTTGCGATCGCAGGGAGTAACCCTTGTAGTAGTAAAGGCTCGCATTCATCCGTTCGAGATATGGCGTAAAAATGACATCGACGATGCCAAAGCTATCTAGAAAGTAAGGACTTGGGGTGCGACCCAAAGCCTCCTCGACCATAGCCACCACTGCGATAAATTGTTCTCGGTTGCGTTGTTCTTGTTGAGAGGAACCGGCTTTAGAACACAGCCAAACGCACCAGGCTCTAAATAAAAGTCGTTCTAATTGACGTAGAGGCAGCACCGTGGGGTCTTCCATCCCTTGGCTCAATGGAGCAAAAACCTTTTCCAAAGCGATCAAAATGTCATCGCTTTCCTTAATAATCCGTCCATCTAGCTCGATCGCAGGGAGCATTCCTGACGGTACCTTACGTTTGTACCAACTTTCTTTCTCCCCATAGCAAAACATTGTCACTTTTTCGATGCGGTACGGGATCTGTTTTTCCTCTAACCATAACCAAACTTTTTGACAGTAAGGACACCAGGCATGGTTATCGCGGTACAGCGTTACCCGCACATCAGATTCTGGCTTCCCAAACAAGCGCAACCGGGCTTTAGCATTGGTGAGACCATTAACGGTATCTATTTGATAGTCCGTAAGGGCTTCTAGTTCTTCCCAGCTTAAGGGTGCGGTAGTCATAGGGTGAGTTACGTAGGACAATACTTAGGGCAATCCTATACTCTACAATATTTTCAATTACACCAAGGCTTAATTTAACCGATAGGTTCGACCATCAATTCTTTCCACTTGTCCTTGAAGAAAAAGTTGAAATGATCTGGTATGGCTCAAACTCTACAGCAATTCTCATTATGAGAATTGTTGCCCCACTCCTCCATTACTTGACTTTCAGTGCTGACTTCCCTAATGACTGACAAATAACATCGTTTTGTGGTGTATGGATGCGGCTGCACAGAACGTCACGGTAGTGTCGCTCTAAAGGATTTCTTTTTAACATACCAGGATTACCAGTTAGTTCCAAGGCAATCTCCACAGCACGAATCGAGTTAGTTGTAGTAAGGTATTTAACAGCTTGTGCCTGTAATCCTACGTTAGGATCGTACTCGCTGCGATCAATATCTTGAGCCAAACTATAAATTAATCTATTGTTAGCAAATAGTAGTGCTTCTATTTCACCTACGGCAGTTTGGAAGCGTGGCAGAGTTGCTAGCGGTTCTTTGAGATTAGAAGGCGATCGCTCCCAAAGATATTTAACCAGCCAGTCTCGCGCACTGGTAGCCACACCGAGATATAAAGCGCTCACTGTCAAACTGCCCCAAGTGGAAATCAATGGATCGAGTGATGGTGCAGCAGATATGGGACTGATATTCAGGGCGTACTCTAAGGGAATTAATACATTCTCCAAAATCAGATCGTGGCTGCCTGTAGCTCTCATCCCCAAGTGATCCCAGGTTTCGACAATTTGCAAACCGGGCAAATCGCGCGGAACCAAAAAATTGCCAACTTGTGGTTCATCTTCAGTTGTCCGCGCCCAAACCACAAAGTAACTGAGGATGGGACTACCCGTAGTGTATTGCTTGTGGCCTGTTAAACGCCAACCCTCTGTTGTCCGTTCGGCAATTGTGGCAGGTAATCCGCCTCTAGCTGGGGTTCCTAACTCTGGTTCAACACGGGCGGCATTGATTAGGGCAATACCTTCAATGGATTCACGACACAACCTTTTATATACTTCTGGATGCCAGCGACGGCTACGGGCTGCATTGGCATGTTGGAGATAGTGCATCGTCAGTACTAGCGCAGTTGAAGCATCGCCACGTGCTATCCCTTCAATGACTTGGCAGATAGTTGATAGCCCTAAACCCTCACCACCTAATTCACGGGGAATGGTGAGGCTGAGTAATTTTGCCTCAGACAAAGCTGTAAAATTCTCGAAAGGAAAGGAACCCTCTTTATCGTGTGCGCCTGCACGGGTGGCAAAGTCTTTAGCTAGAGCCTCAACCTGGTCGAAAATATTGGGGAGAGTTTCTAAGCTTTTGGTTACAAAGGTGTCTGGCAGTGCTTGCTCCAACTGTGACATAAATACTCCTTAAAGCTCACTTTACTCTCATCCCACAAAAAATTGATGTTCCAGCAAACTTAATATAGGATTTATTTTAACCCTCTCTCTAGTTACCAAGAATTAGAAGCGATGCCTGCGACGGGGTATGCCTACGCATCTGTGGTAGAGTTAGATACAGGCTAGCTCAAATGTTCCCACTTGCTGAGATGGGAATACACTATGAACCAATTTGGTTTTGTTGTACATTCACGAATTGTTGAATGTATAAAAATGGACGTAACTGGATTCGAACCAGTGACCTCTACGATGTCAACGTAGCGCTCTAACCAACTGAGCTATACGTCCTTAACCACACGAATATTGATAGTAGCATATACTTTTACGATCGCACAAGATGAAGACCCAAGCTTTTTTAAGGGGGTTTTAGATTTTGAGTGCGTAAGTCCTAATTTCAAATAAAATCCTTATTATTTCGTTACAATCAGCTTGTGCGTTAAGCATTCAAGAGTTATCAGCCATGAAATTGATTTCCGATCCACCGATTCCTGTAAAAATTCAAAAAATGAAGGAACGGGTGCGGTGGATGCATCCAAGTTTTGTGCAACGGGGAATTGACCAAACCAACATGGTTATTGACGATCGCAGGGAAGATAATCCAGAATTTTCCTTTATGGTTATTGGTGATTCCGGTACCAAATCCCATTCTCGCCATCACCCCCAACGAAAAGTTGCCGAATTGATGCTTCCTCACCGGGATGATTGCAGTTTTGTGTTGCACACAGGTGATGTAATCTATGTGGTTGGTTCCCAAGAATATTATTCAACAAACTTTATTGAGCCTTACCGGGAATTTATTGTCGGTGGTGACAACCCGAAAAGTATTCCTTATGACCGTATGGTATTTAATATGCCATTCTTGCCAGTACCAGGTAATCATGATTATTACGATGTACCGTTGATATACCGTTTATTGACTGGCACAACATCTTCATTACGTCGCCTGTTCCGCTACAAAGATATCGAGATTGGCTGGCATGGATCGTATCAAGGGAATGCTTATGCACGGGCATTTATGGACTATACCCAAGCGATCGCTTCCCCACAAGAGTTAGAACGTCATTTAGATCGACACTATACTGCTAAGACTGATACAGGGCGGTGTTTGCGTTACGAACCTGGACAGTTTACCCGCTTACCCAATCGCTATTACACCTTTCGTTACGGCGGGATTGACTTTTTCGCGCTGGATTCTAATACCTTTAATACACCATCACCTTTACCTGCAACTGAAGAGGGGGAAATTTACCGCCGGGAATTGCAAAAGCGTCGCCAGGAAATAGATCGAGAAGAATTGCAGATTTTGGGAATATGCGATGGCCTCAACCCAGATAAACCCGCCGAAGCTGAACAACTCGATGAACTTAGCGCCAAACTAGACCAAATAAACGAGATCAAAATCGATATTGAAAAACAGTTGGCATCTCATAAAATGCCTGCGATCGATTTTGAGCAACTTGAGTGGTTGCGAAGCAGACTAATCGAATCTTGGAACACCTCCGAAGTGCGCGGACGTGTAATCTTTTTCCACCATCCACCATTCGTTACAGAAGCTACTAAGTGGAATCAGGCACAAACCTTGGCAGTTCGTCACCGCTTGCGCTGGGTGTTTGAACAAGTGGCAGAAAATCTTGGTTCTCTAATTAAAGAACGTCCCATAGTCGATTTAATTTTAAATGGTCACGCTCACTGTTTGGAGCATCTTCGCACAACTGATACCGGATTTGCTGACTCTCACATTAACTGCATTATCTCTGGTGGTAGTGGTCATCGTCCCCGCTATCAAAGACGAAAGGGGACTGAATTGATGGAGACTTTTACGGATATTGCAGGTAAACCCACTCGGAAAGTTGCCGATTCAACGCTTTTTGTGGGTCGTCATGATGACAATTTCCAGAACCGCCTACCTTACTCATGTGTGCGGATTGATGTTCTGGATGGTAGCCCGCCTAAGTTTATCATCAGACCGTTGGTTACTGAACGTATTGAAGATGAGTGGTACAACCGCGAACTTGAACCTTTTGTAATTTAAACGGGATGCGATGCCTATGGCGGTAATACTACGCGCCTTAATCACTTGAAAATCAAATCTAGGCGTTGCTGGGTTGCTTTGAGTGAGTCTGCTGGCGAACTTTTACCTAACAATACAGATTCAATCGCCCGACCTATACTGTCAGAAATCCGATTGTAACCAGGAAATATGGGACGCGATCGCCCATATTTTGCTTGGTCTAAAAATACCTTCACCTGTGGTATTTTTTTGATAAAATCCTGATATTTTGAACTTTCACGAGATTTCAAATTTACTGGTAAATAACCAGTTCCCAATGCTAATTCTGTCTGGAATTCTTCACTCAAAGCATATTCGACAAACTTAAAGGCTGCTCTTTCACGTTTCGGTGTAGTTTTGAAAAAAAAGAGATTCTCACCACCAATAACAGTAGCAGGTTTTTGTCCAACAGGAATTGGAAAAACATCAAAATCGACACCAGTCTCTTGAAATTGCCCCAGAGTCCAAGGGCCATTTAATTGCATTGCAACTTTACCACTGAGCAAGTCATCTGTCTCATAACCCCGTTCTGGGCCAGATAAAATGGCGGAACCATCCGTAATTAAATCACGCCAGAATTGCAAAGCTGCGATCGCGCCTTGATTATTTTGCAAATTTACTGCTGCTGCATTCTGTGAATCACCACTCACCAACTCGCCGCCAGCACTCCACATAAACGGCAACCAGGTGAACACTGTAAATTCTCCCTTTCCTAAAGGTAGAAACATTCCATATTGATCGGTTCGTCCATCGCCATTGGTATCACGAGTTAATTTCTTGGCAACTTGTGCAAACTCCTGCCAAGTCCTGGGTAATTCAGTAATTCCTGCTGCCTTAAACAAACTCGGACGGTAAAAAATACCAACATTATTTGTAGCAAAGGGCACAGACCAAATTTTACCGTTGTATTTCATCGATCCATACAAAGCGGGGTCAATTTCGGCTTTGATTGGAGATTTTTCGAGCAGTTTATCCAAAGGTAAAAGCGCATTGAGTTCTACCAATTGACCTGCGATCGTTGGATTGTACCACAATAAATCTGGGGGTGAATTTCCTACTACTGCTGCTAAAATCTTGGGCGTTTGCTGATCCTGTTGCCCAACATAAAGCGACTCTACCTGAATATCTGGGTGGGATTGATTGAATTTGTCTACCAGCTTTTGCAGCACATCCCGATTTGGCGGCGGATTTACACCTTGCCACAGGGTTAAATGAATTACTTTATCTTCCTTAATAACAGGTAGAATACTTTGACATCCAACTAAAGCTATTATGCCTACGAATAATACAAGCAGTAATCTCCTAAGATAATTTGACACTTTCTTTCTTTTTCGCTTGGCATAGCGAGGAGGCGAAAAAAAATTGTGCATAATGTTGATTAAAATGATTGATCGATTCTCGTAGCTGCTTCAACATAACTTTGCCACTTTGATGTAGAGTTGCACAATTATCTTAAGTCATGGTTTTTGCCAGCGTTTATATCCTAATCTTGAATAGAGTTTTGATAATTTCAGATTATGGCAGGACACAGTAAATGGGCAAATATTAAGCGCCAAAAAGCGGTAGTAGATGCAAAAAAGGGGAAAACCTTTACTCAGTTATCGCGGGCGATTATTGTGGCGGCTAGAAGCGGCGTACCAGATCCGGCGCTAAATTTTCAACTTCGCACGGCAATTGACAAGGCAAAAGCAGCGAGTATCCCCAATGATAATATTGAACGAGCGATCGCTAAAGGGGCAGGCACTTTTGGCGGTGATAACGCTATCTTTGAGGCGATTCGCTACGAAGGCTATGGCCCTGGTGGTGTAGCGATTTTAATCGAAGCCTTCACAGACAATCGCAATCGCACTGCTGCTGACTTGCGTGTAGCTTTTAGTAAAAATGGTGGCAATCTTGGTGAAACAGGTTGCGTTAGCTGGATGTTCGATCAAAAAGGCGTTTGTGTCGTGCAGGGTGTGATTGACGAAGAACAGCTTTTAGAAGCATCCCTCGAAGGCGGTGCTGAGTCTTATGAGATGACTGAAGATGAGATGGCTGAAGTTTTTACTGATATTGGCAATTTAGAAACCCTTAGTCAGACGCTCAAAAATCAAGGCTTTAAGGTAACTGATGCCGAATTTCGCTGGATTCCTAGTAATAGTGTAGAAGTTACCGATCCAGATCAGGCGCGATCGCTTTTCAAGTTAATTGATACTCTAGAAGGCTTGGATGACGTGCAAAATGTCACAGCTAACTTCGACATAACAGAAGAATTGATGGCTCTCAGCATTTCTTAATCAAAATTCACACAGGTACGATAGTCAAATAGCATTTATTTACATGATGTTACAAATGTTACATCTAAGTTTGAAATGCCAGTAATTGTTATGGCTATGAATATTTTTTAGCCAAGTATTCTCTGTAATTTTGATATTTTACGGTTGTAAAAATAGACATGAAAGATTCATATCAATTACAAACTCATGACATATACCTATTGGATAGTTAGATCGTTGATTAATTGATGAGGAATTTCAAGTGAATAAGTTCGCTAAAGCTTTACTTTTGGCTTTGATTTTTGCTGCACCTGTAACCGCTTTTGCATCTCAAGCTCAAGCTGAATCTATCCACCATGTTGCTACTACAAAATCTAGTAAAATTAAACACGTGAAACACCACAAATATCACAAACATCATGCTAAAAATATAGCTCCTAAAACTCATAAATAGTTACTATTATGTGCAGCAGTTTCTAGTAGCTCTGTAATAAAGTTTAGTGTTGGTTTCTCTGAAAAAATAACTGCATTATTTAACCCCGTTGAAATCCCTACCCTTCAACGGGTTTTTTGATTCACTTGCTCAAGGAGGCGCGATCGCGTCAAAATAAGAGTAAAAGACGCTGTAACCTAACTTAACAATGGCCCTAACGCAGCTTGAGCAACCTCTCTCCCCTCAACCAACACCGCCAGACTTGCGGGGATATGAATATGATTTGGTAATTGTCGGCGGTGGGATTATTGGGTTAACTCTAGCCTCTGCTTTAAAAGATTCTGGCTTGAGTATCTTGCTGATTGAGGCGAAAGTCGCATCAGCGGCCGTAGCGAAGGGACAAGCTTATGCAGTTCATCAGCTTTCGGCGCTAATTTACCAAGGAATTGGCGTTTGGGACAAAATATTGCCTCAAATCGCCAAATATTGCCGAGTTCGTCTTTCTGATGCCGATTATCCCAATGTGGTGGAATTTACCACAGATGATATACATACAGCAGAGTTGGGTTATGTGGCAGAACACCAAGCGCTGTTGCAACCTTTGCAGGAGTTTGTCCAAGATTGTCCAAATGTGACATATCTGTGTCCGGCTGAAGTGGTAAATACGAATTACCAGCAGGATATAGTGGCAATAGATATTAAAATTGCCGATCAGTTACACATAGTTCGCAGCAAATTACTAATAGCAGCAGATGGGGCGCGATCGCCAATTCGTCAAGCTGCTGGTATCAAAACCTCCGGCTGGAAATATTGGCAGTCTTGCATCGTGGCATTTGTCAAACCAGAAAAACCACACAACAACACCGCTTACGAAAGATTTTGGTCTAGCGGGCCCTTTGCGATTTTACCTTTACCAGAGAACCGTTGCCGCATCGTGTGGACAGCCCCTCATGAAGAAGCAAAAGCTTTGTGTGCCTTAGATGATGAGCAATTTTTGGCAGAACTCACCCGTCGTTATGGCGATCAGATGGGGAAATTGGAATTACTAGGCGATCGCTTTGTATTCCAGGTACAACTCATGCAAAGCGATCGCTATGTTCTCCCCCGACTGGCATTAATTGGTGATGCGGCACACAATTGCCATCCTGTGGGTGGACAAGGTTTAAATTTGGGGATTCGGGATGCAGCAGCTTTGGCGCAAGTAATCCAAGCAGCGCACCAAGCGGGTAAAGATATTGGCGACATTCAAATTCTGAAAAGTTATGAACGCTGGCGTAAGTTGGAAAACCTGACTATTTTAGGTTTCACCGATTTGTTAGATCGGATGTTTTCTAATAACTTTTTACCTGTAGTGGTGGTTCGTCGCTTGGGTTTATGGTTTTTGCAACGAGTTCCTTTCTTAAAGGTGTTTATGCTGAAGTTGATGATCGGTTTGAAGGGGCGAACTCCAGAATTGGCAAAACGATAAACGCTAGATTACAGCAGCTTGAAAAATCTGGTTTGGGGTGAGATTCAATTCAGGAAAGGTTTGGGAGATAATGATCGCATTATCTTGAAACTTACTTATTTGATATTCTCCATCAACCAAGTTACAAACGGTGATTGTCGGTTGTTTAGGATTGCCGATAAAATTGCGCCCACCCAAGGCAGCATAATCGACAATCCAGTATTCTGAGATACCCATCTCTTCATAATCAGCGTATTTTAAATAGTAATCGTCCCGCCAGTTGGTTGATACAACCTCAATTGCCAAAGGTATTGATGCACCCAAACTAACGGTAGATTGTTTTTTCCATAAATTTTCGTTTGCTATATCTGCACGATTTAGCACCAACACATCTGGAAAGTAACCAGAATCTTTTTCAAGGGGTCTAACTATAACTTGGTTGGGCATGAAGTAGGGCAATCCCAGACGTTTGATTTCAACAGGAATCTCGATACTTAGAAATCCTTTAACTTCTTCATGTTCCCCTACTGGTTGTGCGATCTCAACAATGTCTCTATTATGCAGTTCATAGCGTACACCTGAATTTTCAGGTAGCCAATCGACGAATTCCTCAAAAGTTACTAGCTTGGGTATGGCTTGAGTCATGACTTTTGAGAGTTATTGCTTTGGAAATATTATCTCTAATCTAGAGGACTGTGGATAGCTTTTCTACCACAGTTAAGAAAAAGGGTGAGCAGTGCCCACCCCATGATTGTCGATTAGACTTAACCTGGCTTAACCAAACAAAGCTTTGAGAATACTTAGGATATCCTTTAAAGAAAGCTTCATTCGTTTGAGAAAATTCCAAACTGAATCTTTGCCCTGCTGGTATATATCCTTAAGTACGCGAGCAACATCTTTGATTGAGTAGCCAACGTTACTGAGGATTGAAGCGGCATCATTCGCACTTTTACCAAAAACGTTTTTGAGTACCTGTCCCACCTCAGATGCGCTATAGCCGACATTTTTGAGAATTTGAGCGGTTGCTTGGTCGCCTTGGCGGAAGACATTAGAGAGTACCTGTCCCACCTCAGATGCGGTGTAGCCGACATTTTTGAGAATTTGAGCGGTTGCTTGGCTGCCTTGCTGGAAGACATCAGCGAGTGCCTGTCCCACCTCAGATGCGGTGTAGCCGACATTCTTGAGAATTTGAGCAGTTGCTTGGCCGCTTTCGTGGAAGACATCAGAGAGTACCTGTCCCACTTGAGATGCGGTGTAACCTGCGGTTTTGAGGAACGAGGCAACCTGATTATCGGTAGCATTAAAGACACTCACGAGCATTTGCCCAACATCAGTTGCGTTGTAACCTACAGCTTTCAGAGCGGAAGTGACCTCATTTGCCCCTTTACCAAAGACACGATTTAGGGTAAGCCCTACTTCAATGGCTGAGTATTGAGCATCATGAAGAATTTGGGTAACTTCGTCAGATGTCTTGCCAAACCCTTCCTTGAGAACATGGCCTACAGCATCCACATCATATTTTGCGCCTTTGAGCAAACTGACGGCTTGGCTAGCACTCTGACCGTAGATGCTTCCCAGAACCTTACCCATATCAGCGTAGGCATTCGTTGTCCAGGTGATCGCTTTGGAGCTAATGCCATTGAGCCAAGCTTGGGCATTTGGGAACAGCGTATCAAAGATTTGACTAGCTTGTTCTTTGATCTTCTGTTTGATCTGTTCGGCTAAAGCCTCCAAAGTAGATGGAGCAACAGTAATCGTAAAGGATGATAGGGGAAGCTTTTGACCATTCAAGGTACAGTTAGGCGAAACAGTGGCAGAAAATCCGTTGTTACTCAGGGTGATATCTAAAGAGAGATTTGCCGCAACGTTAATTGAAAGGTTATCTGCAACCTTGATGAGATTGCTGCCAATCGCTTTCTTGACGACTCCTAAATCAACGCTAAGATTCGGCAGATTAAACGCTGCTGTACCCTTTATCTGCCAAGCTTTATCAGCAGTTTGGAGGATGAGCTTAGTTTGGTTTCCAAGCCAGGTTCCTTCTAACCAAACGAGATCGTTTTCAATTAAGGCTTTTGCACTTAGTAGCGTTAAACCCGCTAGTGAGGTTGTGACATCCCCAGAGAAGCGATAAGTTTTATCGTTGATGTCGCCTTTCAGGTTGCCGTTCACTTTCAAGAGAGAATTGCTGGAAAATAGCTGCAAATCGCCTTCATAGTGGAACTGATGATTGTTTTGATCGTCGATTAGTTGCACCTGACCCTTAGAAATGGGTCGTTCTGAATTCAGCAGAGGGATCGACAAACTGCTGCTTCCATCTAGGCGGAAAGGAGTATTGTTAGCAGTGATTAGCTGCCATTGAGTTCCCTGAAGCTGCCCATGATTGGCGTTTGCGGTGGCATCGTGCGCCACTGTGCCCGAACCTTCGTTAAGTTGCCAGTAGCCAATTAATCCGGGTTCATTGCCGTTGGGCGATCGCATCATTGCTGCGCCAATTTCTTCAAGAGAACGCGCCTTGTTCCAAATTTGGACATCGGCAATTTTCCCTTTAAAGAATCGCTCTGTTCCCGTTCCTCTGGCTCCAATCGCCCAGTTCTCGCTAACTTGTATCGCTCCTTGAGAACCAGCAACTGCATTCATGAGTAGACCATTCCGGTATACCCGCCATATTCCACCATCAAACACGCCGGTTAGATAGACCCAGTTATCCACATCTTCAGCCGGAATCGGTGCAGCAACCAGTTGTTCAAAAGGAAGACTGTTTAATCCCCAATAACCAAATTGGTATTGTCCATTGAGAATTCTGAGGTAGACTTCTCCGGTTGGGGATGAGGTATAGCCGTGAGCAACGATGTTTTGTAATCCATCGATCGCATCGGGTTTGATCCATGCAGAGATGGTGATTGCTCCGGTAAAATTCAAGGCGGCAGGATTATTGAGTTTAACGTAATCGCTCTGCCCGTTAAATGCCAGCGCATAGGATGTGGGAGGCGCGATTTTTGGAGATGCGATGGCGATCGCTCCTGCTAAATTTAGGGTGACAACTTTCGCGATCGCACCTTTGATCTCGAATCCGGTCTTGAATCCTTTAGAAGAAGCAGCCAGACCAAAAACAGTGTCTAGTTTGGCGCTACCGACATTAAAGTTACCTCGCAGGAAGGCGACGATACCCTGCTCATTAGTGGTTGAGGCAGAAGGCAACACCGATAAAATTTGGGTTGCTTGCAAATCCGTGGTCAATCCCAAAGCAGAATAAGCGATCGCTTTCGATGTCGGTTGGGTAATAATTTGACTAAATTCATCAGGGGTTGTCACCAGCCAGCCTAGACTGCTAGACAGTGGGCCAAAGGAAACCTGAGTACTGCCCACGCGCTGTTTCAGTGGTAATGCCTGAATCAACTCATTCACCGACAAGGTTCTTATCCCCTGGAGTAGATGCACTATATCTTTGTCATCTAGGGTGGGCCCATCTCCTTGAGTACCTAGCGCTTGACCGCCAAGATACTTGGGAAGTTGGAGATAGTTTTGATTGAGCGAGAATTTGAATTCTACAGGAAGCTGATTTGGGATTGGGTGGTCAGGGTTGGTGAAGAACTCCTTGATATCAGACAGCAAGTTACTAATTTTCTGAAGTTCAACTTTCGGCTTAGGAAATTGGGCGTGTGCTTGGAGTGTTAAGCCTTCTAAGCCCAGATACTCGATACCAATATTGTCGTAGAACATGGGAATCGGCACTGGAAATTCAAGCGGCAGCACCATCACCGTATTGTTTAACCGCAGGCGACGTTGTATTGCTTGAGTGCTAGGTAGCGGATCGCGATCTTCAGGCAATGCGATCGCAGCAACTAAGGTAGCTAAATCAAACTGATCAATATCAGCGTCCATTTCCAGCAAGAACAACTGTCCACCTGCGGTTTCACCAAAGGAAATGCTGCGAAGCGTCACACCATTGAGAACAGGCATCCCCAGCATCAAGCTAGGAAACAGCAATTTAATTGGCGGATCGTCTTTTTTGACGCTAGCTTTAAACTGCAAGGCTCCAGCAGGCGAGGCGGCAACCTCAAACTGGAAGCTTTGCGGAATTTGAAAATTGAGGTATTCCATGAAGCTTGTGGGGAGCTTGTGGAAGCTTTGGGAGATAGTCTCTAGAACTTCTTTGGCTGCATTAGACAGTTTGCCGCTACCGAGCTTGGCAAGTAAGGCTTCTAGACGTTCGGTGAGCTTGTCCACAAAGTTCTCAGCATTGATTTCTTGATCGAGAGGCAAACGATCTGGCAGCATGGCGGCAGCACCAGGAAGTTTACAAGCTGCTAACAAATGCTGAATTGGGGTTAGTGGTAAAGCTAGGGGTTTGACTACCTCAAATCCACCACTGGCAGCAAAGCTCGACCCAGTGTAGCTAAAGTTGGGTACATCGACGTTAATCTCACCGTATTCACCGAAGTCACAATGCCAAAAAGATTTTCCATTCGCGTCAGTCTGCGACTCAATCGCCTTAATAAATGACGTTTCAGGAAGGAGCGTAATTCCTGCTTTACTAATCACGAGCTTCACTTGCACCGTTGTATCAGCTTCGTCATGTAAATCGAGGGTGCGGAAGAATTCTACTGCTGGAAGTGGGTTGCCATCGGCATCGTTTTCAATGTGTCCGTTCTCGTCTTTCTTGCGACCAAATAGATTATTCAGTTGTGAGGGTAGACCGATATTCAACTCTGCTTCTAGATCGACAATTTGACCTAATTGGATATTGAGGCTAGAAAACCCAATTTTGGCAGTACCTAACTCGATGCGATCGCTCTCTAGTTCGATTGGTGGGACGGTGAAGTAAATCGACTCAATGTCACTCTTGCTAGCAATGCTCAGGATGACCCCCTGTTTATTTGCCGTAAAGGTCATAGCGATCGGGTCTTTCGGCAAATGTGCTTGAACGGTGGCATTCAAACCATGAAATGCCAGATCGACAGCAGCAGCAAATGTCCAATCACCGGAACTGCCAGAAATTGACAGACGCTCAAAGTTCAGTTCCATCAACCCTTGTGTAGACGGAAGCGGAATTGATACGGCTGCCTGAATTGCTTCAAATTGTAGTCCCCTAACTTTCTCTTCTCTAAAAATTGTCAGTTTGCCATCACTCTCGATCGCACCTGGAATCGACAGTCTTCCTGCCGCCGCAACGCTCCATTCGAGGGGAACTACCTCGCCTTCTTCAGCCGCAGGTTTGGTAAACTCTAGTTCCAAACCAGAAAGACTCAAGCTGATTTCCCCTAAATTCACAGGATGCATATCAACCTCAACTGCCAGCTTCAGGGTTTTGCCTACCTGAGATTGGTTGTAGCTAGCCTCCAGGGTGACAGAATCATCAAACACATCGGCGTTGACTTTGCCGTCAACTGACCAATCCTGTCCTTTCAAGTCAAAAGTGAGTTGAAAATCTTTAATTTTCAAGCCGTTGACAATCTCTTTTTCAACATTACTTTGAATTGCGATCGCGCAATGAGTCGGGCTATCTCGCCGATCTCGCTCAATTGTCAGGCTGACTTCACTAATGCTCAGATCACCTCCATTGGCTGGAAATTCCCAAAGATCCTTGGCGATAATTTCCAAGGAAAATGCACCTGTTTGAGGCGAGATGGCGATCGCAATATCTTTAAAGTGAAAAGTAGGCAGTTCAGCCGGTAAGGAAACATGATTCAGAAATACATCTGAGATTGCAGGTAGGTCTAGTTCTGCAATCATCCAATGCAACACAATATCAGTGTCTTTTTTAGCAACCTCAAATACTGCATTAGAAATGGTCGTATCACCCACGTGAATACTGCCGCTAAATGTCCCAGTCACGTCATCAGCTTTTCCGGTAACATGTAGTGCAAATTGTCCCTGCTCTAATACCAAGGAACTGATTCCGGGAATGTAACACGACGAAATATCTTTAGCACTTACACTAAAAGATACCGTACCATCGACTTCTCCAAAGGTGGCTTCGATCGCAATCTTCCCAGCACCCAGAAGCGAGGATTGTCCTGCGATCGTAATCGTATTCTCAGAATCACTAACAATAAGGTTGAAGTCCAGTTGTGGAATCTCTAAAAGATTCATCAATTTGCCGAGGGGAAGCGCATCGATTGTGGAATCCTTCAGGGTGAATTGTCCAGTTTTTGCGATCGAGTCTTTTACAATTGAGATGATTTCAGTGATTGTTGAACTCATGATGTTTTGTCCTTCGATTTCTTGTGTTGTTTAGAACACTTTCAATCTATAGGAGTTGCTCAGGCAGCGCGATAACGGTAAATTGAGGAAAGTTAAGGATCTAGTTAAGTATCTAGTTAAGTTCGTAAACTACCCATCACCCAATACGGTTCAGTTAACGTTTTAACCCTCTTTTACCCCCTTTTTAAGGGGGTCGCCGCCGGCGGGGGGATCTTAGCTGCCACCACTAATTGCTAATAGCTGCTGGGGGTCTGCTAGAGGGTTAAATGAAGCAGACCCTGCATTGTGTAAGACTTGTCATACAATGAAATGCTTTGAGCCAAAGTTATCATACTAAAGATAGATGTAATATTATTTAACCTATGCTAGATGCCCAGTACTATCAACCATAGGATTGAAAATTAGTATTTTTGTACATAAAATTAAAAATCTAAAATTAAAAATTGGTAATAGTGATGGTTAGGAGTGTTAAAGTTTCAGGAAATTCATCGGAACTTTTCAGCGGGTATTCATGCTGAAGAAACTACAGAAAAAGCAAATTTCTATAATTGCGGGTGCGGCACTGTTTGCCTTTTTAGCTGGGGCAATGGTATCAGCACCTGAGATTGGTA
Source organism: Nostoc sp. UIC 10630 (assembly GCF_010747425.1). NCBI lineage: Bacteria > Bacillati > Cyanobacteriota > Cyanophyceae > Nostocales > Nostocaceae > Nostoc > Nostoc sp. UIC 10630. Next base: position 6,958 of record NZ_JAAGOG010000141.1, on the reverse strand, counting down.
AAACCGTTGGGCAATGGCTCAAACTGGGTAAGAATCAGGCAGAGCAAACATCTGATGCGAGCATTGCCCAATCAGCCGTCTTGCCACTGATATCACAATCTCTGCCAGAACGGGCGGCAAAACTAGCAGAAATCGCAGGGCAGTCGCGATCGCCAGACCGAAATCGCGCTCGTTATCTTTTGGCAAGTGATTACATTGAAAGAACCCAAGCCCAAAAAGCCCTGGCTTTACTCCAAGGATTAGACAAAGACTATCCCATCCTCGCACCCTATATTTTGCTGAAACAAGCCCAGGCAGAGGATATGCTGGGCGAAGATGGCAAAGCCTCGGATCTTAGGCAAAGTGTGCTGAAACGGTATCCCAAAGAAGCGGCTTCGGTGAAAGCAATATATCTGATTGCCCAACCGAAGCAACAAGAAATAGCGATCGCTCAATTTCCTTCCAATCCTCTAACTTGGGAAATTATTCGTAAACGCTTGCAAGAAAACCCCAATCAGCCAAAATTGCAATTGATTTTGGCTCAATATGCTTACGATCAACCAGGCATAGTGGGCGTTTTAGATCAGTTAGTCAAACAGACTACCCTCAAACCCGAAGATTGGGAACTCATTGGTACAAGCTACTGGGAAAATAGCCAATTTCTGAAAGCGGCGAATGCTTATGCCAAAGCACCAAAAACATCGCGCAACCTCTACCGGACTGCACGAGGGTTACAGATTGGAGGCAAAGACAAAGAAATAGCGATCGCCACTTATAAACAATTGGTACAGCAATTTCCCAATACCGAGGAAGCCGGGACTGCATTACTACGGTTAGCAGAAACAGCAAAAACAGGTAAAGACGGCTTACCCTATCTTGAGCAGGTAATTAGTAAATTTCCTAAACAAGCTGGTACTGCACTAGTACAAAAAGCCAAAACTCTCGAAACCCTCAAGGATCAAAAGTCAGCTAGCGCGGCGTGGCAATTACTCATAGCCAAATATGGCAATTCTGATGAAGCCGCAGAGTATCGCTGGAAAATCGCCCAAGATAAAGCCAAAGCCAAAGATTACGTCGGTGCTTGGCAATGGGCAGAGCCAATTGTTACTAACAATCCCAACAGTATTTTGGCTCCGAGAGCAGGCTTTTGGGTCGGGAAATGGGCAGCTTCACTAGGAAAACAGCAGGAATCTCAAACTGCTTATGACTATGTAATTAGTCAGTTTCCCTACTCTTACTATGCTTGGCGAGCAGCGAATATGCGGGGGCTTAATGTCGGCAACTTCGACAACGTGCGCGTCATGAACCCTGAAGTAATCGCACCCCAGCGTTCATTACCACCGGCTGGTTCTGAGACTTTCAAAGAATTGTATCTGCTGGGTCAAGACCGCGATGCCTGGTTGCAATGGGAAACGGAATTTCAGAATAAAATTCAGCCAACAGTAGCAGAGCAATTTACTGAAGGTTTGATGCGGCAGGCAAGGGGAGAAAATCTCATTGGAATTGATAAAATCTCTAAGTTGGAAGACCGGGAAACACCAGCAGAACGTGCCCAATATCAAACTCTGAGCAAACAGATCGCCTACTGGCAAGCGCGTTATCCATTTCCTTATCTTCGAGAGACTGAAAAATGGTCTATTGAGCGTAAACTCAATCCCCTGCTAGTCACCGCTTTGATGCGTCAAGAGTCAAGGTTTGAGCCAAAAATCAAATCCGTCGCTGATGCCACTGGCTTGATGCAGTTATTGCCGAGTACAGCTAAATGGATCGCCCCACAAATCAAAGTGGATTTCAAAACAATAAACCTCGAAAATCCCAACGATAATATTATGCTGGGTACATGGTATTTGGATCATACCCATCAGCAATATAACAATAACTCGTTGTTAGCGATCGCCAGTTACAATGCCGGGCCTGGTAATGTCTCCAAATGGCTGCAAACTCTAACTACACAAGACCCAGATGAGTTTGTTGAACAAATTCCCTTTGATGAAACCAAAAATTATGTGCGTCAAGTATTTGGCAACTACTGGAATTATTTGAGACTTTACAACCCTGAGATTTCTGGAATCGTAGGAAAGTACTCAACTACACATCCAAAATTGCCAACGCAGTGATTCATGCCCAATCCGATGAGCAACTAGGGATTAGGTGAGTTTGATTTCACAAGAGGCAGGCGGCATCAAGAAGAGACAAGGGAGACAAGGAACAGAGGGGAGACAACGGAGAGAAAAGCTTGTTCAATAATTCCCCCTTGTCCCCCTGCTCTCAATACTGCTCGGGTTTTGCATTTTTAACTCGGAATTGGATTTGGGGAAAAGGTTAAAGGGTAAAGGTTTTTTCTTTCCCTTTTCCCCTTCTCCTTTTCCCCTTAACCAACAAGTATTGCCCCTACTCCCCTGCCCCCTGCTCATCTTTAGCTACCTATGTCATTACCATTGATCATTGATGTCACCTGCGATTCGACCGCATTAACATAACCTCGATCGTTCAAAACTTGCGTTGGTAACTTATTAGCCTTGATAGCAGCCTGCACTATATCTTTTGCTGTCAGGTTTCCTATTTGGAATTCAGATAGCAAAGTACCCGCACTGGGAATACCCTGTTCTCTGAAAGCACCTTGATAAGCTAGAAAAGCAATATTGAAAGGTTGAAGATACCTGATATTTTGCGAATCTGTGTTGATTTGCCTCCCACTATTATTAACTGTTTGAGCGTCAACAATTCCGGGGACAAAAGCAATACAGGCAACGACAAGTGCAGAATTTATCAAATTTGTTAGTTTCATAATTCTTTCCTCAATTGAGCTAGATTTATTGGTTTCATTTAGTAACAAAATCCTATTTTTTAGTAATCTATAGGATCTTGATATTCAGTTTTTATCTTCCGAAATCTTCTTTAATCAAAATTACTCAGTCCCATCATTTGATATGCAATAAAAGCAGTATCAAATGATTTGAGAGAATTTACATTCTTGGGATAGCTAGATAAAACGTCATAGTTTACGAACGTGTTCATTGATGCGCCAGATTTTTGATTATCGGCTGTATGAACACTAGTGATTTTAGGCATAGAATTAATCCAAGCAACAAGATGTGCAGAATTTATCAAGTTTGGAATTTTCATATAGTTATCCTTAATTGAAATAAAGTACACCAGTTAGTATTATTAAGTTGCAAAGTCTGCTTTTTTATAAATCTCAACATTTTACACTCAGTTTATTTGATAGGTTGATTTGTTAATTACACCAAATAGCTGAGTCAAATTAACCCCACTCTCAGGAGTTGAAAATTTGTAAAAGATTTAGTAAGTAAAAACTTATAAAATGCAAAAGTGCACCAAATTAAATATCTGGTTTGCTAGCCGTTCTCAAAGGTGCGATCGCTCATATATATGTAATAAGGATTTTCTCTTCTAGAGATTTTTTACTTTTGGCTATAAACTGAAATCTAACTTTTTTTAGCTACTTAAAGTTTCCATATCAATATGTTAGGAAATCTTTCCGATAGAAGCAAATACTTTTAATTTTTAATTTGATAAGCAAAAGTGATGCTAATTAATACTGGCATTGCAAAATTCCCTCTAAACCTTCTTGATGATTGATTTGAGGTTAGATGGGCTCTGGTGTAAGTTAGGCGCTCAGGAGGATAAAATAAGCTGATCGTGTCAAAATGTTAAGTGTATAGTTTATTTGCAAACTCACTTATGCCGAAAGCAATTTGGAATGGCGCAGTTTTAGCCGAAAGCGATCGCACCGTAGTTGTGGAAAACAACCATTATTTCCCTGCTGACACCATTAACAAGGAGTACTTTACAGACAGTAATACCCACACTACTTGTCCTTGGAAAGGTGTCGCTAGCTACTACAGTATTGAGGTTGATGGACAAATCAACAAAGATGCTGCTTGGTACTATCCCAGCACCAAGGAGAAGGCTAAGAATATTGAGGGTTATGTAGCCTTCTGGAAGGGTGTAAAAGTAGAGGCTTAATAAAGGTTGCTGGGAGTATTTTAGTTTCAGAAAATTGATTTAGTATTTACAGCAATCATCAAACAAAATTTTGTGGAGGTTGACACAAGTTAATCTCCACATTTTTAGAGGTTGTTTGAAAAGTGGTTGGCTGTGATTTTAGGCATTTATTGATCCCCCCTAACCCCCCTTAAAAAAGGGGGAAACCGGAATCAAAGTCCCCCTTAAAAAGGGGGATTTAGGGGGATCTAAAACGTTTTGCTACCAAGAAGAGGACTTTTCAAACATCCTCTTAAACTATTTGCTGATTTATTATTAACGTGCTGCGTTTTTCAATTCTAGATTCAGAAGTACACCCTGATAGCTATGTATGACAAGTCTCATTCAGAATCTTTGCTAATCACTACTTTAAATATGTAATTATACTTTTGCTTTACAAAGTGGGGTTTGCTTTCTCTTCGCTAACCAAGCCAGACCACCAGCAAGTATAACACCAGCGATCGCACTTGGTTCGGGTACTTGTATCAGAGTAAGGTTAGGGCTTGTAATAGTGATGGTGCCTGCTCCAATTGAAATACTGCCACCGCTACTGCTTTGCCCAGAATTGCCGCCGCCGCTTGGGTTACTTGGAACTGTTATATTACTATCATTAATCAGCGTCAGTGCATTAGCATTAATCTGCACACTATTGCCGTTGATAGTGCTATTGATAAACGTTACGTTACCAGTACTGTTATCTATTTTCACGTTGTCGTTAACAGTACTATTGAAAAACGTTACGTTACTAGAATTGTAACCATTGATATCACCAGCGATCGCTAGCCCGGAAAGTGTAACATCGGCGGCGTTAATGTTAAACACCGGGAATTGATTATTGCCACTAATGGTAAGTAAATTAGCACCTGGGCCATTGATAGTAAGATTCTTTGCGATCGCAAGTGCCCCACTCGTCAGGGTAATTGTACTGGGATTACTACCCAATAGGAACTCTACCACGTCATTGCTACTTGCAATGTTGATTGCGTCTCGCAACGAGCCAACACCACTGTCATCAAGATTGTTAACCGTCAAAGTCGCAGCTTGGGCTGATTCCACTTGCATTATCACCAAACCCAAGGCAACGGCTGTGAAAATAGCTTGAACGACAGCCTTTTTTTTATTGTTTTTTGTCACTGAAAACTCCTGGTATTAATTTTTAAAGGAATAAAAAAATACTTGTACAATTACATAGATACATCATAATGTTTAAAATTAATTTGCCAAGCGGGTTTTGATAACGCAGAGATTCAAAATCTAATTGGATAATTTTCACAAGGCTGTGAAATCTTGCCTTTGTTGGTATAAATGGTTCAATATGCAGCAAAATTGCGCGTAGCGTAGCCCATCGTAAAAATCGCTATTTGCGATCGTTTTAGAGCAAAAGACATAAATCTATAAATTGACGATTTTACACTTAATGAAGCATAGCGATCGCACTTGTTGCTGCTCGTACTCTTGGCAGAAATGCTTTAGCTTGGTGATGGTATTGATCGCGTTTATTCAACAAAGCCTGGATAAATACCGTATCTAAAAATAAGCGCTCATCACTCATGGATTGTCTGGAGTTGCCTTCTTCGGTGTACCATACAAATAATGATCGTGTTCGCTAGACCAATCCTCTGGTGCGTCAACAGTTCCCGCGATCGCTTCCAGCACATCCCAAGCATCCCCGGATGATGATGTTTCTTTCAACTCTTGAATTGTAATTACATAACGCGTGTTAGGTGCTAAATCTAAAGGCACATCTGGGCGCAAAACACCCCCGTCAAATACAACTAACTGTTACTCTCTTGTTCATAAAAAACCTCTGAAACTTGTGCAGCAGTTGTGTGAGCCAATCTAAAGTATCCGAAGCTGACCCGATCGCGCTTCCACAATCATGATAATATAGTGCTAAAAATTGGCAGAAGCAAAATTGCGTGTAGGCGTAGCCCATTGTAGAAATCGTTATTTGCGATCATTTTAGAGGATACTTTTAGACTGTGGTAGCGATCGCATAAGCATTTGCCATAAATAGATAAGCTCTGGTAACGAAACCACTTTATTGATAAGCTTTGCTTAAGCATTGTTAATGATCGCATAAGCGTTGCTATAGATAGACAAGCGTTCTGAACGAAACAACTTAATTGATAAGCTTTGCTTAAGCGTTGTTAACGATCGCATAAGCGTTCTGAACGAAACAACTTGTGTTGTTAATGAACGGACAAGTTTTCTTTACTAACGGATAAGCATTCTGAACAAAACATCTTGTGTTGTGAACGAACGGACAAGTTTTCGTTAACAACGGATAAGCGTTCTGAACGAAACAACTTGTGTTGTTAACAAACGGACAAGTTTTCTTTACTAACGGATAAGCATTCTGAACCAAACAACTTTTGTTGTGAACGATCGCACAAGTTGGGGTAACGAAAACAACTTTATTCCTAACGTCCGCTTCTGTTTTGGTAACAAATTGACAAGCTGTTGCGTCGCGGCAACTTTCTTTGTAACGTAGCTGCTGCAAAAATACTCAAATTATTCGTGTGAAGAGAATTTTCTTTAAGTTTCGCATTGTATGAGTAAAATAATTTTGCTAATGCCAAGCTTTATAGAAATCGGGGTAAGGCATATTCTGGACGCATTTCCAGACTAAATTGTAGTAGTCATGATCCAGATCCAATGGCAAATAACCACGTAAAGCTTTAACTGCTGCAAAGCGCTGCTTATTATCCTGTAGAATTTCCCCTAAGCTTTCTGCTGCCTTGTCACGGGTGGAGTCATCTACAGTAATTGATTGCAGCAGTTGCGCCAAGGCGGCGATCGCAATTTCATTGCCTGGGTCGATTTTCACTAAGCTTTCTGCTGCTTGCCAACGGGTGGAGTAATTTACAGTAGTTGATTGCAGCAGTTGCACAAAGGCGGCGATTGCAATTTCATTGCCAGTGCCGATTTTCCCTAAGCTTTCTGCTGCCTTCTCACGGGTGGAGTCATC
>NZ_JAAGOG010000481.1:0-694 GCF_010747425.1 Nostoc sp. UIC 10630 | reverse complement strand
AACAGGACAGCAAATAGATAATCTTCATGCCGTTTGGAATAATTGATCGCATGTTCAAGGCGTTTTATAAATGCACTACGGTTTGGCAGACCCGTCAGTGCATCGTGAAACGCAAGGTGCAGCAGTTGTAACTCGGCTCGTTTACGCTCTGTAATTTCAGTCTGCAATTCATCATTTGCTTTTACCAGTTCCTCTGTCCGTTGCCTCACACGTTTTTCTAACTCATCTTTTGCTCGGTGCAACAATTCTTGGGCTTGTTTGCGTTCACTGATATTGCACAGCAGCCAACGCCAGCCAACCTGCTGATGGGATGAGTTGTACACGATAGATGCTCTAATGCTAGCAGGGAAAGGTGTACCACCTCGTGGATATAGATAAATTTCCCAGTCTTCTAGCGGCTGCAAATTAGAAATCTTGGCTCTAAATATCTGGCGGTCTTGTTGAGCTATAAACACAATTAATGGTTTCCCTACCAGAGTTTTTTGGCTTACACAGAGCAAGGTTGCTGCTGCATTGTTGGCCTCTTGAATTATCCCGACACTATTAGTTACTAAATAACCATCTGGAGCAAAATCAAACAAATCTTGGTAACGTTGCTGCTGCAATTCTGACGTGTCACGGGCAGTAGTCAGTTGTTCATTTTGTTGGCGTAGTTCCTCGGACACAACTTGAAGTTCTTCAAGGGTTTTCTGAA
>NZ_JAAGOG010000140.1:0-22945 GCF_010747425.1 Nostoc sp. UIC 10630 | reverse complement strand
CAATGTGACGCTACCCTCTGGTGTTGGTACTTGAATTTGAGCGCCTAAGACCGCTTCATCTGGACGAATGGGAACTTGTACGATATTCTCCGGAGGCGGAGCGTCTCTGGCTCCGCGCCAATACTGTAAAGCCACCAGTACTTGATCTTCTCTACTCAGTTTTGGGCTACCGGAAGTTTTCTTGAGTTTGATGTACTGACGCATCACGCCTACCATTTCATCAAAATATTGAAACCGTATTTAGTAGTATCACTTGTGTTTTCCCAAAATCAATACATGCAGTCACTTGTAAAGGGTTTTTACTTAAGCTACAAGCATTTATTTTTTCTTTTACTCTTCAACAAGCTTTTATTTAATTAAGTAATTTATATAACAGCCAAATCATTTAAGTACTTGAATGCCATTGTTGCACGTGTAGGCGTAGCCCGCCGGAGGCATCGCATCAATTGAGTGGTAACAACCACAGATCAGTTGATAACCCGCAACTTGGGTTATTACCAATCTAATAGAAAGTTTGAGAATATTACCTAAGCATGTTGCTATTATTGGAGGAGATTATACTGCTCTAAAAACTGCACAACTATAGCAAAACTTTATAGCTAAAGCAGCGATGAAAACTCTTAGTGATATGAAGCAAGAAACAGACGTGCCAGTTGTAATTACAGATCAACAAGGGTTTGTCACTTATGTAAACGATCGCTTTACGTCTGTTTTTGGCTGGAGCATGGCTGAAATTAATGGTCAAATTATTACAGTAGTAATTCCAGAAGGTTTTCATGCCCCGCACCATCTTGGTTTTTCCCGCTTTCTTTCAACAGAAAATTCTACTATTCTCAATCACCCCCTGCGTCTAGTTGGCATCACCAAAGATGGTCTAGAAATTGAAGCCGAGCATTTGATTATGGCAGAGAAACATCAGGGAGAATGGGTATTTATGGCCATGTTGCGTCCTCTTTAAAATAAATGAGAAGATAGTTCGCCAAAAAAAATCATAAATTGACCTTTTTTTTCTTAAAAATAGTAAATTTTAATTAATCTTTGGGTACAAGTCCCCAATAGTTACAATTTTTAATTCTTAATTTTTGATTTTTAATTCCCCGGAGGTGAGTTTGCTGATGAGCATACATTTGACTAGTTTGGTCAACCAATTACGGGCAATTTTGGGCAAGATGGAGGTGGCGCTGGGGACGATCGCTGATGCTATTGTCTGGACTGGTAGTGATGGCAAAATACAATGGTGCAATACTGCTTTTGACAAACTGGTTAACCGACCACATATTCTCGTTCTTAATTCCAAGCTGAGTGACTTGTTATTTTTAAGCCTAGCTGGTGAAGAAGTTGCACCAGAGTCTTATCCAAATATGAGGGTGTTAGGGGGAGAGTATGAAATCACAGAAGAATATGAATGTCGTGACGGCAAACATCGCTCCTTAATTTTAGAAATATCAGGTAACTGCGTCGAACTTGCAGGAGGTGACAGGTCATCTATACTAGTAATTCGAGATGTCACTCAAACAAAACATTGGGAAACGGAAGGCTACTTAGCACAACAAAAACAAGCAGAAACTCTATCTCTTTTGCAAGCGACACTTGAATCTACAGCTGATGGAATTATAGTTGTAAATCAAGACTTTAATGTAGCAGTCTTTAATCAAAAGTTTATTCAGATGTGGTCAATACCAGAATCGTTGTTGCAACCTTCTCAGAGCAATGAACGATTCAAGTTTATGTCTGAACAAACGCGAGATCCCGAAGCTTTTACTGCCAGAGTCAAGGAACTATTTTATAACTCCCCAGAACAGGAAGCTTTTGATTTGGTAGAGATGAAAGATGGACGTGTTTTTGAGCGTTACTCTCAACCTCAATGGCAAAACGATAAAATTATTGGACGTGTTTGGAGTTTTCGGGATATTACTGCACGTCAGCAGGTAGAGAAGGCCTTGAGCGAAAGCGAGATTAAGTTCCGCCGCATTGTGGAAAATTCTAATGATATTATTTCTCTGATTGACTTAGAAGGACGAATCTCCTATATTTCGCCCAATTTAGCCAAGCTTACAGGCTATGAAACAACTGAGTTAGAAGGTATAGCATTTACAGATTTTCTTCATCCTGATGACTTACCAAGTTGTTTAGATGCAGTCAACAGGGTAGTAACAACAGGGGAGAGGGTAGAAGTTGAGTATAGAGCTAGACTCAAGGATGGTAGTTGGCAATGGCAAGCCACAAACTTAGCTACAACTGATGATATCGATGGTAACTTGGTACTGATCAGCGTTGCGCGTGTGATTACAGAGCGGAAGCAGGCTGAACAAGCTTTGCTCAAGAGTGAGCAAAAGTTTCGCAACCTGTTTGAGAACTCTCAATTTGGCATCCTTCGCAGCCGAATTGATGATGGACTGATTTTAGATGCCAATCAACGCCTTGCGGAGCTATTAGGCTACAGTTCTGTAGCAGACTTAATTGGTGGCACAAAATTTACCACAGATTTTTATGCAAACCCAAGCGATCGCCAGCGTATAATAACCGAACTGCGTGAAAAAGGTTCACTCAACAACTTTGAGCTACAGTTTTATCAATGCAACGGTAAGGCTCACTGGGGCTTATTTTCCTTACGTTTGAATCTGGAAGATAATTGTCTTGAAGCCGTGGTTGCTGACATTAACGATCGCAAGCAAGTAGAGGCAGATTTACACCGCAGTAATGCCATACTCAAAGCCCAACAAGAAGCTTCAATTGATGGAATTTTAGTCGTTGATGAAAATAATCGAGTTGTATCTTATAATCAGCGTTTTTGTCAGTTATGGCAAATTCCAGAAAGATTTGTCAGTGGTAACAATCGGCGATTACTAGAATTAGCACTCGAAAAACTGGAACAGCCACAGGAGTTTCTGGCAAAAGTTGAGTATCTCTACGCCCATCCAGACCAAATCAGCCGGGATGAAATTCGCCTGAAAGATGGAAGAACTCTAGACCGATATTCGGCATCTGTGCGATCGCCAACAAAAGATTACTACGGTAGAATTTGGTACTTCCGCGATATTACGGCGCGCAAACAGTCAGAAGAAGCTCTACGTCGCAGCGAACAGAAATATCGCAACATTTTTGAAAACTTTCAAGTGGGGATTGCTCGGATTCGCTTAGAAGATGGGCTGTTTCTGGAAGCTAACCAACGCCAAGCCGAAATTTTGGGTTATAGTTGCGCCACCGATCTAATTGGCAAGCAATTCACGACGGAGTTTTACGCGAATCCAAACGATCGCCAACTGCTGTTGGCAGAAATGGCACAGCAGGGTGAGGTACGTAACTTTGAGTTGCAACTATGCCGTCGGGATAAATCTCTTGGTTGGGGATTAATATCGTTGAGACGGAATGCTGAGGATGGTTGTATAGATGCCGTCATTACCGATATTAGCGATCGCAAACTTGTAGAAGAATCTTTGCGACAATCAGAAGCCAGATTTCGCGCTCTTTACGAATCAACCAGTATTGCTGTCATGTTACAGGAAAACGGAATTCCCCTTGATTGTAACCGGGCAGCAGAAGAACTATTCGGCTATTCTCGACAAGAGTTTTTACAGAAGCATCCAAGTGAATTTTCACCACCATTTCAACCAAACGGTCAAACTTCTGCTAGTTTAGCGCGCGAACAAGTTGCGATCGCCTACGACCAAGGCAGACATCGTTTTGAATGGGTTCACCGTCGCGCCGATGGTACAGATTTTCCAGCTGAGGTGTGGTTAACTATATTTAAGTTGGGTGAGCGCACACTTATTCAGGGGTTGGTGCAAGACTTAACCGAACGTAAGCAAGTTGAAGCCACACTTTGGCATCGCGCTCAGGTAGATAGACTGCTAAACAGCATTTCTCGCCAGTTTATCGACCAGGATGCAGATACCGCAATCAATTTTACCCTGCAAGCGATCGCCGAATTTATGGGGGCTGAATGCAGTTGTATCTTTGAATATTACGAGCCACAACAGCAATTTCACATCGCTCATGAGTGGTACGATCCTAGCAACAGACTATTATTAAACAGCGCTACTTCATCTGAACCGTTGCCTTGGTTTTACAACCAAATTCTCAACGGTAATCCTATCCAAGGTTTACAAGCATCTCGAATTGCAGATATTTCACCAGAGGCGAACGCCGAGAGAGAAATAATTAAATCTGTAGTGGCTGTACCGATGATTTACGCCGGCAGAGTCGTTGGACTACTGGAATTAGATGCTGTTAACAAATCTAAAACTTGGAGCCAAGAGGAAATCAACTTACTGCAACTGGTGAGCGAACTCATAGCCATTGGGCGATCGCGGCACAAAGCAGAGGAGGCACTACGAATTGCCAAAGAAACCGCCGAAACTGCCAACCGTTCAAAAAGCGCCTTCTTAGCTAACATGAGCCATGAACTGCGAACGCCACTCAATGCCATTTTGGGTTTCGCCCAGCTAATGGAACGAGACACCACCCTCAACAAACGTCAGCGAGACTCTTTAGCAACTATCAATCGTAGTGGAGAACACCTGCTCAACTTAATTAATGATGTGCTGGAAATGTCCAAAATCGAAGCTGGACGGATTGTTCTTAACCCGACATCCTTTGATTTGCATAGGTTATTGCAAGAGATGCAACAGATGTTCCAGATACGAGCCAAGGACAAAAAGTTATCACTCTCATTTGAACTTGCTCCGAATTTACACCAATATATCCTCACAGACGAAAGTAAACTCCGACAAGTGCTGATCAACCTATTGGGAAATGCGATCAAATTTACCAATACTGGGGGAGTAACGTTGCGCGTAGAAGTAGGAGAAGATAATCCTGAAAATTCTTTGAGGAATCCTCAATCGCTGATTACCTTTGAAATTGAAGATACAGGATTGGGAATTCCTACCGAGGAATTAGATAATTTATTTCAGCCTTTCGTTCAGACTGCAAGTGCTAGACAAGTAAGAGAAGGCACAGGATTAGGATTAACAATCAGCCGTCAATTTGTGCAGTTAATGGGTGGCGATATCCACGTTCATAGTCTGGTAGGTCGTGGCTCAACTTTCTACTTCGATATCAAAATTGAATTAGCAAATTCATTAGATATTGCACCACCAACCCTTAAACGTCGAGTAATTGCTTTGGTATCAGGCCAACCTGTATACAGAATTCTGGTAGTTGATGACCGCGAAGACAATTGCCATTTATTAACGCAGTTATTTAATAGTATTGGTTTTGAAACTCAGGCAGCAGCTAACGGTCAAGAAGCGATCGCTCTTTGGCAAAGTTGGGAACCTCACCTAATTTTCATGGATATGCGAATGCCCGTGATGGATGGGTATGAAGCCACTAAACAAATCAGAGCTACTTTAAAAGGTCAAGCTACTGTGATTATTGCTCTAACTGCTAGTGCTTTTGACGAGGAACGATTTGTGGTTTTATCAGCAGGCTGCAACGATTTTGTGCGTAAGCCGTTCCGAGAGGAAGTAATTTTAAATATAATATCTAAATATTTAGGGGTGCGTTATGTGTATGAACAAGAACCACTTCAAAAAGACCAACTTGCAGAAAATTCTAACCTTAAACTTCTATCAGTAGAAGAGATTCTAGCTCAGATGCCCACTGAGTGGGTGACACAGCTACACCAAGCAGCACTGTGTACTGATGAAAAGCTGATTTTCAGCTTGCTTGAGCAAATTCCTGAAGAATCTACTCTTTTGGCAAACACTCTGTCTGATTGGGTTAATAATTTTCGGATTGATAAAGTTATTGATTTAACCCAACTGTAATAAATGATTTATGAAGTGAATTTTCAGAGGTGGACGATTTAAGATAAGCTGTACCGTGACGATATAAATAAGTTTTTAAATATCTATACTTTGCTCATGTTATTTATATGAAGTCATGGTAATAGCTGCTTGTTTTTGATAATTGTTAATACTTACTTTTATAAATCGTTTCTAATAAATATGAATAACCATCAAGTTCAGCTAGCAAAAGCAAATATTCTTGTTGTGGATGATACGCCCGATAATCTGCGACTTTTATCTGCCATGCTAACTCAGTTAGGGTATGAAATTCGCAGAGTCATTAACGGGCCAACAGCTTTGAAAACAGCACAAGCTGCGCCACCGGATTTAATTTTACTTGACATCATGATGCCAGAAATGAATGGCTATGAAGTCTGTCAACATTTGAAAGCCTCGGAAATAACCCGCGACATTCCAGTGATTTTTATTAGCGCTTTGGATGAAGTATTTGATAAAGTTAAAGCTTTTGCAGTCGGGGGAGTAGATTATATTACTAAACCTTTTAGTGAAGAAGAGGTTTTTGCCCGTGTAGAAAATAACTTGACTATCCGAAGGCTACAAAAACAACTGACTGAGCAAAATTTACTTTTGCAACAGGAAATTAGCGTTAGCGAAGCTGCCCGAAGGGGTCGCCAAAAAGCAGAATCAGCACTGCGGTTAAGCCAATTTTATTTAGACAGATTTAGAGAGCCAATTTTTTTTGTTAACTCAAATGCCCAGTTGATTTATGTAAATGAAGCGGCGTGCCAGATTTTAGGCTATTCTCGCGAAAAATTGCTGACCATGACCGTTCACGATATCGATCCAAATTTTCCCGCAGAAACTTGGCACTCACAATGGCAAGAACTTAGACAAAAAGATTCTTCAAGTTTTGAATCTATTCACCAAACTGAAGATGGTCGTAATCTAGATGTGAAAATAACTTTTAGTTATCTAGAGTTCAAAGATCAGGAATATTTATGTACTAGTGCCTACTATCCCAACACTTACTAATCTCGACTTTATCCAAAATTAAGAACTTGGTTCTCCTTATAGAGCAAAAGCCCTAGCTTTTTGGCAAATTTTTTTCCATATCACTGATTCAAGCTGAAATTGAAAAAGTAAAACTACTGTTCTACAAAGGTTTTAGCGTCAGCTTGAGTGTTACCAAAAAATGGATAAAGTCGAGCTAATATTGTGTTCGGTTTATAGTTTATCGAAACAGAATTCAGGAGTCAGGAACGGCTCCGCTCCTGACTCCTGAATTCTTCTTCAAGTGACTTGTAAAGAAGCAGTCACGGCAAGAAATTCTTGGATCATTTTTTGGATTAGCTCCCCTGCTGGGAGAGCTTCAGCTAATGCTGCTCCTTGTCCTGCCCACATACTGACAAAATCTGGACTTGATTGTTGAGCAGAAGCTTGACGTAAAACTCGTCCTATAGACATCTGAGCCGGGAATGGCAGTACCTTGTCCTTGTGATTCTCCATTTCACGTATAAATCGATTTCGGATTGCTCTGGCGGGTCTGCCGGAAAATACCTCAGTAATAACTGTGTCCTCGTCCTTACAGTTGAGTACTGCCTGCTTATAGACTTCCGGGATATTGTTCTCAGGACAGGGAAGAAAGGCGGTTCCCATTTGTACCCCGCTTGCCCCAAGTGCAAATGCAGCAACGATTCCACGAGCATCCATAATTCCGCCTGCCGCAACCACTGGAACCGACACCGCATCAGCTATTTGCGGTACTAAGGCTGCTGTTCCAATCAATCCATGTTCATAAGGCACAGCAAAAGTACCGCGATGACCTCCGGCTTCAAAGCCCTGGGCTACGATCGCATCGACTCCTGCTTCGACCAGAGCTTTTGCTTCACTAGTTGTCGTCGCGGTAGCTAAGACAATTGAGCCTATGCTGTGTATCTCACGAATTGCCTCAATTGGTGCAGGCCCAAAGTGGAAACTAAATACAGGTATTTTCTCTTCCAGCAAGACAGTAAATTGTTCTAGGAATGGCCCTAATATTGATATTGGTTCGGGAACAGGCCCCACGTCAAGTTCGTTGTGCCATATTGTTAATAGCTCGGACATGGGGAAATGCTGCTCAGGTGCAAGTTCATACGCTTCAACTGCTGGTGCAAACAAATTAACTGCAAAGGGTTGGTCTGTCATCTCTCGGATTTGCCTGATAATCTGGCGAAGTTTGGCTGGTGCGGTGGCCGCACCGCCATAGGAGCCAAGACCTCCTGCATTAGAAACGGCTGCAACCAACTCAGGTGTGGAAGCGCCGGCCATCGGGGCCTGAATTATTGGGTGTGCGATCTTGAGCAAATCTATCAGTTTTGTCTTAGGCCACATAAATATCTCCCACACTTGGTAATACAAGCAATATATTTTCAGGAAAGGCGATCGCCTGTTACGTAAATGTGATTAGCACTCGCTCTTTGGGAAAAAACTTTTTAGTTTACTAGTAATTGCTTTGAGGTAACAGGGCAGTGCTTTTTATATTGAAAAGTCACTATCCCCAATCCTAAAACAACTATCAATGCCCAACAAAATGCCCCTAGAAAAAATAATCTTTGGAATCTAGCTGCTTTTTGCTCTTGAACTAATCTAGCTTTAACTTCTTTAGTTCGTTCTGCTTCTAACCATGTCTCAACTTCTCGCCGATCGCATTCTTGGCTAGCTGCTAAAAACTGATAATCTAGATCGCTCAAGCTTTTGCCTTGTGACCAAGCTAGAGCTTCAAGCAAAGCTGTTCCACGCAATAGTCGTGAATTGTCACAATGTTCTGAGGCTATCCAAGCATTCAATGCTTGGGAGTAGGGCCGTAGTTTTGCTAATTGTTTTTCTACCCAAGTTTGGTTAAAAACCTCTTCATAAATGCGGTTTTTTACTATGAGTTGCCCTTGCTGCTTAGTTACTAACCCCGACAAAAGCAGTTCTATTTGTTCTTCTCCATCATCACTAGCTATCTGAATACCTTGCAAAATTTGCTGGTACATTCCCAGTAAACCTCCAGCACGCTGCTCATTTCTCAGCAAGCGATCACGGATTGTTTTCAAATGTTCTGGATCATCCTTTGCTTCCCATTTTTCTATAATATGGGTTTGCACGAGTTTTTCTAAAACTAACAAGGGAAATTGGTAATAAAAATTTATCAGATGTTGATTAATAATTGGTAAATGGTCATCCAATTTATAACGCTCGTCAACTTCTATACTTCTTTGCTCTTCAACATTTTTGCTTCCAGAGTTTCTTTCTTGCACTACTATTTGACAGAGCTTTTGAGTTAAAAAAGGTTGACCATTTGTCCAAGCCAAAATGTCTTTGATAACTGCCATCGGATTAGCAACTTTACCTTCTAACCCTGCTACTAATGGCTGAACCTCCGATAAATTAAAGCCGTGCAGTTCAATAGATTTACCGATATTAAATGGGGTGCAGTTGCGATCTGTAATCAAATTCGAAGGGGTTGCTACTCCGAATAGTGCCCAAGTTAGGCGATTATATTCTGGGTTTTCTGCTCGCTGATTGTAGCATGAGCGAATTAGGGTAAAGAAATCAACTACCGGGAAATTTAAACCTAAAACACTATCAATTTCATCAATAAAAATAAATATCTTTTCAGCTTTTATTTCAACTAACAAAATATCTTCGACAAACTGACTCAATCGCTGTAACGCAGGCAAATCTTCTCGCTCCGACCACCAGGTTTTTAAATTAACTTTGCCAAAGATATTAAAGCTCCTTAATAAGTCAACTACTATGCCCTTATACCACTGAGCAGGAGTAATATTGCCGTTGCCGATACGAGTCATATCGATAGAAGCACAACTGTAGCCGGCTCGTTCTAATCGGTGTCTTGTTTGTAACCGCAAGCTAGATTTACCCATCTGTCGGGAACTAAATACATAACAAAATTCACCTTGGATGAGAGCATTATAAAGTTCAATATCAGCCTGTCGTTCTACATAGCTAGGAGCATCGACTTTAAGACTACCGCCAATTTGATATTCGTATTTATTCATTGCATTTAGCCTAAATGCTCTTGGAAATAGAGCCGATACAACTCACAGCTAGATATTGCTTGATTTCCTTCAAGTTTTACTAAACCCATACTTTCTAATTTGTAGGCAGCGATCGCTTCTAATTGCACGCTTGTTGGAGAGGTAACTACCCGTTTGAGTGCTGTTGCTAGTTCGGGATGTTCTTGAAGATTGGCTAGATGCTGCCGTAAATAGTTGCTATAGATGCCGGCAATTGTGGGAGCCTCATTTAGTAGTTGCTCTAGAGTTACTTCTTCATGTCCCAGGTTATAAAGAGCCAGACGAGCTAGATAGGGATGTCCACCAATCATCACTAACAGAGGAGCCAGATTTTCCAATCCTTTCTCACCTTTAGCCCAATCGAGTCCATGACGCACTGCCAAATCCTGCATCTGCTCTAAACTAAATTCTGGTAATTTAATCGGTAGTCCTACGTTGAAAGGGGATTGATTAATATCTAACGGAATATAAGCTTCAGTGGCATGAACTACTATTAGTCGAAGTTTTCGCCAGATTTCTAATTCGGAAGCATCTTCATACCAAGAACGCAATAGCGGCAGAAAATCCCTAGAGATTTCTGGATACTCGAAAATTCGATTCACTTCATCCAAAGCTAAAACTACCGGAGCATCGATTTTCTCCAGCACATACTCTTGTAAATACAATGTGCAGCTAACTTTGCTGCCAATATCCTCATCCCAATAATCATCCAGTCTGATCTCTAAGTTCAACTGCCGACTGACGTTAGCACAAAACCAGCGTAAGAATTTTTCCAAGCTGGTGAAAACTTGACTATCTGCTCTCTGGAAACCGATCTGTACAGTGTGTACCCCAGTCTGTTTAGCGTGAGTAAGAATTCTGTGCATTAGGGATGTTTTTCCCATTTTGCTGGGGGCTTTGATTCTGATTAAGCTTCCAGGTTTATTGATTTCTGTATATGTGCGTTCTTCAATTGGCGGACGCTCTATGTAAAAAAAGGAATTGAGCGGCACTGAACCACCAGGAATTTCTAAAAAGTCGGAATTTAGGACTGGGGTTTTTTTCTCCTCTTGCTTTTCTATTACCAAAGAAGATGCTAATATCACATTTTTCTCTGTGCTTGTTTGCTGAGACTGTCTCAAGACTGCTGGCATTTGTAGTTTTTCTGGCAAAATGCTGCTTTGCGAGCGCCGTCTCAATACTGAGCGAAAATTACTTTTTGTCACTTCCTCCCCAAAAGCTTGTGAAAGTAACTTCCATAACTTAGAACCAACATCTTTTATATAATTGGCATCATAACCACAGCTTTCAGCGATATCTGGATAAGTTTTTCCTTCCCAAGCTTGACGAAATATTATTTCCTGAACATCACTTAAACTATGTTCAAGGAATGTATCTAGAATTACTAATGCTTCTTCTATATTCATTTGTAAAAAGAATAAAGTTGGTTTTAAATAAGACTTTAGCGGAATTATTCATAGTTTTTTCCTTATTCACTTAAATTTAAACAGTAGGCTTCAGAAACCTAACCCCCTACCAGTCAACAAGATGCTAGAGAAAGACCCTGGATTGTAACGCCCTATGACGCTATACCCACGACAAGCAAGCGCTTATCTCTAGTTATGAGGAAAAGGGACGAGGAGCTACGCCCCACTTTATAGCGATGCCTGCGGCGAGCTACGCCTACGCATCTTCACCTCAGCCAACAAATAATAACAACCAAAATCTGTATATGTACTAATATGCAAAGGGAGCTATTTCTCCTAATTAAGTAGAATTATTGCCAAATTTCACCATGATGAATAACTGGTTTGATACAGCTCGATTGGGGATGTTTATTCATTGGGGACATAGTTCTCAACAAGGATGTGAGTTATCTTGGCCGTTAGTTGGGGGTGTATTCAGCCTTCCTTTTTGCAAAGATATTCCAGTTGAGAGATATCACTACACAGCTAATACTTTCAATCCACAACAATACAATCCCCAAGAATGGGCACATTTAGCAAAAAGTCTCGGAATGAAATATGCCATATTAACAGCCAAGCATCATAATGGTTTTGCTCTATTTCATACCCAAGAATCAGACTTTTCAATTGCATCTGCACCTTACAAAAAAGATATTGTACGTGAATATATCGAAGCGATGCGCTCTGTCGGATTGCGTATTGGTCTTTATTTTTCGCTTAGTGACTGGCATCATCCAGACTATCCAGCTTTTACAGAAGCAGATAAACCTTATCGCTTTGACCAGCTACCTCAACCTACAGCGCAACAGTGGGAGCGATATATCCAATTTATGTTCAATCAGATCCGAGAATTATTGACCAACTATGGTCAAATTGACATCATCTGGTTTGACGGAAGTTGGGAACGCACTCCAGAGCAATGGCAGGCTCAAAATTTAGCAAAAATGATTCGTGATTTACAACCGAATATTCTCATTAACGATCGTCTTCCAAATTGTGGAGACTTTGAAACTCCTGAACAGTTTATTCCTCCTCAACCACCCGATCATCCTTGGGAAACTTGTCTGACTATTAATGAAAGTTGGGGATATAATTCAGACGATCATTGCTTCAAGTCATCTCGTCAGCTAATTCATACCCTTTGCGAAGTAGCAGGCAAAGGAGGCAATCTTTTGCTCAATGTTAGTCCAATGGGTAATGGACAAATCCCTCCTGAACAATTAGAGCGTCTCAAAGATATAGGAGATTGGATGGAGAGCCACAGTGAAAGTATACTTGATACAACCCCAGGGTTAGAACCGTGGCAATTTTATGGCCCCTCAACTCGTAAGGGCGACCGCATTTATCTACACCTATTAATGAAACCTTACGAGACAATATCGGTTAGGGGTATACCAATCAAGCGAGTAAAATCAGTGTTTCTTCTGGCTGACGGCACAGCACTAACCTACACAAGCCGCTGTGCAATTATAGATTCTATTCTTAATCCCAATCCATTAGGAGAATTAACAATTGATGTACCTGAATCAGTAATTAATCCATACGTTACAGTGATTTGTATTGATATTGATTCCTGAATAGTTAATGTTTTTTAAGTAACAGTACAAGGTTGAGGAATTTGTTCAACGCAGAGATTTTAAGCTTTCAGTCTTCTGAACTAAGAAATCAGTGAAGATACTCATAATGGTGCGCTGACGCAATTTCACATTAGCATCAATGGACATCCCGGATTGCAATGGAATTTGACGCTGATTAATCAGTAATTTCTGCCCATGTAGGCGGACTTTTGCGGAAAAACGCCAGAAATTATAAACTTGGTCTGGAGGTAAGGCATCAGAGCCAATCTCAATTAGTTCGCCTTTGATATCACCATACTCTTGGAAGGGAAAGGAATCAATTCTCACATCCACTTGTTGCCCTTCTCTGACAAAACCGATGTCGCGGTTAGTGATGTATACGTTAGCAACCAAGTTATCACTCGGAACAAGTTTTAGGAGCGGTTCACTAGAATTAATTACAAATCCTGCTGTTTTAGCTTTAAGTTCAAAAACAGTACCATCTACAGGTGCAGTAATTTTCTGATATTTAAGAGTTTGTTGTGCCTGAATTAACTTACTCTCAATCTCACCAATCTGACCATTAATTTCATAGAGGCGTTTCTGATTATCTACAATTACTTTGGTTAATTGGCTGTCAATTTCGGCAATGTTTTTGTCATTATCTGTAATTTTGGCTAATAAGTCTTCTTGAGACACAGCCGCAGTATTGCGAAGTTTTTCATTTGACTGTGCGATCGCTAATTGTAATCGCTGCTGTTCCCGATTCAATCGGATTACTTCTGCTTGTTTGGTGCTGACATCCTGTTGCTGTTTCAAGTATTGTATCTGGGAGATAGCCCCCTGCTGCGCTAGAGGTTCAAACTTGTGGAGAATTTGTTGATTAATTGTCAGCAACTCTTTAGCGCTAGTTAACTGCGCCTGAGTCTGAAAAAATTGCTGTTGTGTCTGTCCCGTTTCTAAATTAGCTGTGGCTAAACGCGATTCTAATTCTATTTGGCGATTTTGCAAGCGTAACTGTTGCTCTCTTGTGAGAGAACTTTCAGCAGTCGCACCGTTTAATTGTGTCCGGTACAACTGGTTTTCGGCAATAATCGCTGCTCGGCTTTTGGTCAAGAAGGCTAATTCGGGTTTAATTTTCAACAGAGCAGTTTGCTGTGCCACTTGTTGTAGTGATATGCTCCCTTGAAGCTGACGGCGATAGAAGTCATTTTCTTGTTCTAGCGCTTGTTTGGCAAGCAACTGAGCCGTCCGACTTTGCTTTAATGAAGTTAACTCAGCCTCAGAAGTAGTTTTTTCTAGAGTAATGAGTGTTTCACCTTTTTTGACTCGCTGACCATCTTTAACTAGAATTTCGTTGACAACACCATGAACCGGAGCCTGAATTTCTTTGACTGCACCCTGTGGTTCTAACTTCCCAGTAGCATGAATTGATTCATCAATTTGGAAGACTGAGGCCCAAATTACTGTGAATGTGCTAACTCCAACAATAGACCAGGCGATCGCTCGTGACCAAGTAGGAGTTTGTTGTAAAAGTACTGGTTGATCGAATTTATGCTGAATATTCATAATAAATGGGGGAATGGGGAATGGGGCATTGGGCATTGGGGAGTGTTGAGAGACGCGATTCATCGCGTCTGTACAAGAGTTAGAAGTGCTAAGGTTAAAATTCCGAGTTTAAAAGCTCAACGTTTAAGCAAAAAGGTGCAACTTCCGAGTTCAAAGGCTGAAGTATCGAGTTTTAAGCTTGAAGTTTCATTATTTAAAGTTGAAACAATAGTATTTACTGCTGGCAAATGACACATGACAAATGACAAATGACTAATGACTACACTTTCGCTTCTTGTTGCTGATACAGACAGTAGTAATAACCTTTGAGCGCCATCAATTCTTCATGAGTTCCCTGTTCTACTACAGCACCTCCATCCATCATCAGAATGACATCGGCATTGCGAATTGTGCTGAGGCGGTGAGTAATAAAGAACACTGTTCTATCTTTGAAAGTTCTTGCCAAGTTACCGCAAACTTGGGCTTCGGCATTGTAATCTAAGGCGCTGGTTGCTTCATCAAGAATCAGTAATTGGGGATTTTGCAGAACAGTACGAGCGATCGCGACTCGTTGGCGTTGTCCCCCAGACAGACCCGAACCTCGTTCGCCTACACGGGTGTTATAGCCATTGGGTAAAGACATAATAAAGTCGTGGGCGAATGCTACCTTGGCGGCGCTAATAATTTCTTCATCGCTAGCATCAGGATATCCCAAGGCAATGTTTTCGCGGATTGTGCCATCAAACAAGAGGGTATCTTGTAACACCATACCAATTTGACGGCGTAAGGAATAGAGTTCAACTTTGCTGATATCATAGCCATCAATCAAGATTTTGCCAGACTTAGGTTCATAAAGCCGAGGTAATAATTTTAGCAGTGTGCTTTTCCCAGAACCGCTTTGACCAACAATTCCCACAAAGGAGCCAGCAGGAAAATCTAAGTTAATATTGCACAGTTGCATCGGCCCGTGTTCCGCGAAACTGAAGCTGAGATTTTCAAACCTGACACTACCTTGAATACTGGGCATGAGAATATTTTGAGAGTTGCCGATTTCTGTTTCTTGGGGAGTGTCTAAAATATCAGCAAGGCGTTGCAGAGATAGAGCGGTTTCTTGAAAATTCTGCCAAAGTTGCATCAGGCGTAACAAGGGACTGGTGACATAACCAGCAAGAATGCGAAAGGCGATGAGTTGTCCCAAGGTAAGGTGCTGATTGAGGACGAGAAAAGCTCCTACCCACAGCACTAACATACTGGAAAACTTGTTGAGAAAACTGCTAATAGAACTGGCGGTAGTTTGGGTAGAGACTGTTTTGAAACCAGCGCTGATGTAACGAGCATAGCGTTCTTGCCATTGCCAACGCGATCGCATTTCTAAATTTTGCGCCTTGACTGTCTGCATTCCCCCCATTACTTCCACTAAATAAGATTGCGTTTCAGCATTACACTCAGCTTTCTCTTGCAATTGTCGCCGCATCAAAGGTGATACCATCAAGTTGAGCAAGCCAAATAGCGGTACTGTTGCCAAAGCAACTAATGTCAACACTGGGCTGTAAATCGCCATTACTACGATGTAGACCACTGAAAACACAGCATCCATCACTACAGTTAAAGCGGTACCAGTTAAAAAAGAACGGATGTTTTCTAATTCGTGAATTCGCGTTGCCAATTCCCCCACAGGGCGGCGTTCAAAGTAAGATAATGGCAAACGCAACAAGTGATTAATCACCTCAGAACCAAGGGTGAGGTCAATCCGGTTGGTGGTATCTGTAAATAAATGAGTGCGAACGCTGGTAAGTATTGCTTCGATGACTGCAACTACCAGCAAAAAGATGCCGAAAACTTCCAGGGTATCAGGACTATTACCAACCAATACTTTATCAATAATCACCTGTGTGGCGAGAGGATTTACCAGCCCAAAAAGTTGGATAACAATAGAAGCAATCAGTACTTCAATTAATACTTTGCGGTAGCGCCGCAGTGAGGGTACAAACCAACTCAAACTAAAGCGCGACTTGGGAGTATTTTTGGTGGTTTGTAGCAGCAGAACTTCTCCTTCAGCCCCCCAGTTTTCCGCAAAGTCTCGCAATTTGTAGCGCAGTAATCCCATCTCAGGAACAGCAATGAGTAACTCTCGATCGCTATTTTTGTAGATGATGGCAAAACTATCTTGCCAAGAAATCATGACTGGTAATTGCAAGCGTCCGACTGCGGTGGCGGGAACTTTGACTATCTGTGTTGTCAACCCCATCAACTCGGCGGCGGCGGCGCAAAATTGCAAAGATATAATCCCCTTCTGTTCTTGCTGCTTTGTCAACACCCGGCGTAGTGTATCTTTGCGCCAAGAGATATTAAAGTATTGGCTTAACATTTGGAAGCAAGCTAGGGAACCATCCAACGGCCCTCTACCCTTAATATAAGGAAACTTCTTTTGTTTACCCTTAGCTGCTGGTTCTTCTGTGGCAGTAATTTCTGAGGCGTAAGGAATCTCTGCGGGTAAAAGTATTTTTGGTGTAAAAGGAGCGAGATTTTCTCCAAGTATTGATTTGGGCAATCCCACCAGACGCATATTTACATTAAATTTCAGCTTGGGGTTGAGTTCATCTAATTCTAGGCGACTACCCACGGGGAACTCAGCATCAAAATTACTGCTGACTAACCACAAAAATTCAGGATTTAAATGCTGGTGGAAGACTTTGCGCGCAGGGATTGTTCGGATGATAGCAACTTCAGTTGCAGCCTGGGCAAGCTTAATTACATTTTTACTACCATCTGCGCGACGGCTGAGTTCTTCGGTGAGCAGTTCATACACTTCTAAAAGAGTGATTTCATGTTGTAATGCTTGGACAAAAGCCTCTTCCTGCTTGAGTAAAGTTAGAAAATCAGCAATAGGTAGATTAATCGCGATCACTTCAGTAGAAGCGATCGCAGTTTCACAAGCAATCCCCCGCACATGACTTACCCAACCCAAAACTTCTCCAGATGAGAGTAATTTCAGTGTCGCCGGATTTTGTCCTTGGGAATTGTATGTTAATAAACGCGCTTGTCCTTGGTAAATAATGCTAATCTGATCGGGCATCGCTTCCCTTGCTACTATTACTTGCCCGATGCGATAGCGACAAAATCGCACTTTGTTGAGCAAATTTTCTAAAACATTTGGTGACAGATAATTGAAAGGAAACAAATCAGCAATAAATTCTTGAATATCAACGGTTGTATTTGTCATCATCTTAGACACCCTATTTTAATAAGTTTTACGCAGCGATGGCTTGTTGAGTATGTGCTGGTTTTGTGTTGATTCCCATCCAGGTTTTCTCTTCTGGTGATAGTTCACTTAGTTGCTGTTGAAACCAAGTTTCAAAATTCTCTTGCAGCAATCGTTGGCGCATAAAATTGTCTAACTGTGCAGTTATAAACTTTTCCACCCGGACAATCACCCATGATTCTCCAAAGGCTACAGGTGCTTGAACTATACCCACTTGACTTGTGCAAAGTAACTGAGCAAAATTTGGGGTGATTGTACCAACTTCCACTGGGCCGATGATGCCACTTGTCTCAGCTTCAGGGCCTTGAGAATATTCATGCGCCAACTCAGCAAATGACTGTTCCCCTTCTGTAATTCGGAAGTATAGCTCGTTAGCAGTTCCTCTGTTATCAGTCCGAATTAAAGAATAAATTACTTTATCAAAATGTCTTTTGTATTTCAGGAAGTAAGATTCTAGTTGATGTCCCCAAGTTATTTGCTTGAACTTTTCGACTCTGAGCTTTCGGGTTGCAAAAAGTTCTAATTGTTCTTGAGTTAAACCGTAACGTAAGCACCAATCTTGGATTTTTTGCTCAGTTGTCAAATTCCACTGCTGATAAAATTGTTCTAAAGCCTGAGTTGTTTCGGCTAGTGTGCAGGTGATTGGTGCGATCGCAGACTCGATAATGCTCTGAGATAACAATTGCGGAATCAGATTGTAACTAGCCAAAAAGGGGAGAATTTCGTTAGGCAAGAGGGCGTGTTCGCCTATTTGTAAAGATTTATTCATATTTAAATCCTAATTTTGTTGAAATATTTTGATAAGTGCAGCTACGATTTTTGTAATAAAGCGGCAAAGTTCAAGTATGATTGTCTGCCGCTTGCATCATTTGCATACGCTTGAAAGCATTGCCGTACAATGCTTTCAAGTACTGCTCATCACTACCACTGCTTAAACTTAAGCAAAGGTGGTGGTGAAGTGGTCAAGAGTCAAGTTGTAGTTAGTCGCACCACTGAATTCTGTAACCTGCAAGAAATAATTACCAGCTTGGTTAATGTTGGAAATCAGTTCTGAAGTAATACCTCCGTTAGTAGAGCGTGCAATTTCCTCTCCGGCATCAACAATGCGATTATTGTTAATGTCTCGGATCAGCCGCATGTCAGCATCAGTACTTAGTCCGTTCAATTTAATGTTGACACCCTCAAAGTTTCCCAAAGAGAAGTTGTAAACATCAGCAGTGTTAGTGTTATTGACGTTACCTGTACGAGTCACATCAGCTGACAAATTACCAAGTACAAATTCCTTAGGCAGAAGATTGCTGAAACTAGCTGAAACCGCAGTTCCAGACGGTTCAGTCGCAGATAAGGCTAAATCGTAGCTGAGATCGCCTGAACTAGCTAAATTGACCGGAGATACTTCGGCAAAAAAAGTACCTGAGCTAGTTTTAAAGTTAATCGCCTCATCATGGTTGCTTCCCTGATTAGAAACTAGTCCAGAAATTCGGTCGAAGTTGTCCAATACACCGTTATTGTTAGCATCTCTAAACAGTCGGATGTCGGCATTATCGCCAGCACTGATATCTGTCAAAGACAGGTTGATATTTTTGCCGCTAGTGATTTTGAACTGAAAGACATCGGTGAGGTCAGATGGATCTAAATGAAAGTCATTCTGAAGAATGGGTGTGCTACCGAGTGTACCAAGATTGTAAAGTGCCATTTGTTTGTCCTTTAGGTGTTGATTTTGATGTGGTCAAGTTCAGATTAAGTTGTGGTTTGTACAAATATAAACGCCCGATTTAAATCGACATTTACCAGAATTTAACGGCTTAGAGTTTGATGAAAATAAATATTATTTCTTATTTTCAATAGAGCCTTAGTTGTTTGGTTTTGTGCAAGCCGTGTTCAGAACCTGTTGTTTAACCATGAATCTAAATTAAACTGTTTCTTCAATAAACACAGCATGAAAAAGACTTCTATAGTTAGGTGTTTGTTAAAGTAAATGCCAAGTGCTTTGTATTGTTTAGTCAGAAAAAGTCTTATAACTCACCATTCGCGTAATCAAGAATGAGTTTGATGAAATAAGAGATGTGTGAATAAGTAAGCGATCGCTTTGACAAACCTTGCTGACAACACAAAGTTTGTTGTAATTGATACAAAATAGACTCTGTGTTACCAGAGGCTTCTTATGGTTAAGTGGTCAAAAGTCAGGTTGTAGTTAGTGCTGCCACTGAATTGATTGACCTGCAAGAAGTAGTTACCAGATGTACAGTGACTTTTTATGTGTCGCTATGCCAAATTAATGTCATTGAGGGTGTAAAGCTTGCACTCAAAGAGCATTAAGCTTAGAAGTAGCACTGGGAGCTTACAACCTATATCAACACTAATGGCTGCAAGCCTAAAGCGGGTAAGACTTAACTCGATGACACGAATTTGTCTCAACGTAATTTACCCCTCTCCTAAGAAAACAGAATGGTTTCTTTCATCCATAGTGGGCGATCGCTCATGAACAGCTTCTGTCACTTTCCGGGTATTCTGAATAAAAGAATAAAAAAAGAAAACCCTGAAAGGTAAGTAGGGCAATGGATGTAGAATTACAAATCTTGAAACATTTGGCAAGAGATCCTCACCCAACAGTTGCCACCATAGATGAATATTGTGCAGAGTATAAAGACCTGTTTAAAGAAGTAAGAAATTATGAGTGCTTCAAATATTTACATCTGGGAATAATGTCCCAAATTCAAAGAAAATCATTACCAGAGATAGCGGAAGTAGTAAGTATAAACTCAGCGAGCGTCGTTACATCATTTTCTAGCCAATTCAGATTGGTCAGTAAATAAGTTAAAACAACAAAAACCGTCGATTGATATTTACCCAAAAGATTTACCTGCACTACCTCCTGCCGTTTTCTAACCGTCGAACTCACGTTTTATTAGGGGTCTATGTTAAAACTGCTGTAATTTATGTGCAACAAACATTTCGGCAGGTATTGAGTTCAAGTTAGAGATTTTGTGAGAAGGTGGCCGTCTAAAACCAGGGTAAGTTGCCCATTGGCAAGAACGCTAGTTCCTTGGATATAAGCAGCAACTGGGATTGCTTCCCCCAGAGGATGGATCGCAGAAGATTGTTTGCCGATGATGCAATCTACTTCTAAAGCACATCGTTTGTCTAAGTAACGAAATACTAATAAAGGCTTATCCTGCTTGAAAGCATTTAGTGTATTTGTGCTGTAAGTAGTAGCTGAGGTGGGAAGTTGGTTAGGACAAGTCAGCACATCAGTCAATAAGTGGACAGGGACGAGCATTTCTGTTGTTAAATCCTCATCAGCACAACCAAGGAAGCCACTGGTGCCAGAAGACTGCAATAATAACATGCGTCCCGCTTGAGTTTGGATAATTTGTTCGGACTGGGATAGATAAATCTGCTCTACAGAATCGGCAATAAATGCATAGACTCTGGAGTTAGCTTGACAGACGATAAGTTGAGCAATTTTTTGATCGAGGGGAATTTGGAGAGAGAAGGCTGTACCATGTCCAGCTTTAGACTTCAATACTATTCTTCCCTGAAGAACTGTTAATTGCTTGCAAACTTCAGTTAATTCTACTCCTAACTCTAAGGCAGCGCGATCGCATAAAACAGATGAAACCTCTGGTTCAATTACCAGTTCTTGTAAGATATCCCCTGGTTTTGTCAGGGCGAGTCCTTGGGCTAAAGCTTGTTGATAGATTTGAGATAAGTTAAGTCCTCCGCCATCATCACAGCCATCAATAATTAGTTGATTTCCTTGCTGGTAAATTTGAATTTCAATAATACCGTTGCTATTTTTACCAAGGTGTTGGCGTGTTTGGCTAGACTCAATACTTTGCTCTAGTAAATAGCAACTTATATGCAACAGAAGAGCATGGAGGCGATCGCTAAATGCCCGATCGACTTGGATATCGCTAACTTGTAAATGTAGTCTAGCAGACTTATCTTGTAGAGCTTGTAACTGAGACCAAAGCCGATGCAAGGATTCTAAGGCTACTTTTAAAGGAATAGTTGTAACTTTTTTGACTAAATTAGAAGACTGGTTAAGTAACTTTTCTTGCTGTATGAGTTCTTGTTTGAGTTGATGATGATTGTTATTCAGCGAATGAACAGTTGATGCCACCTGAGACGCTTCAGCCAAAACAGATTGCAGAGTACTGTATAATTGCTGAGAGCGAGAAGCAGCTAGAGGAGAAAGGGTATCTGAAATTCCTGCTAAACGTCCTGACCATTCCTGTAGATTATCCAGCAGGTGTTGTAATCGTTTAACTTGTCGGAGCAACCGCCCGATTGTATGTTGCTGTTGTTCTTCTTGACAGGCTTGCTGATTATATGTAGTTAATAATGTTGCAATTAGCGCGTTTAGTTGTTCGAGATGCTTAATATTGATGGGTGTGGCGGTTGGAATACTTGTTGCAAGAATGGTAGAAATCGATTCTTGCAAAGAGAGTGGATGGCGATCGCGAACAGATTTAACTAGGGATGCAACAGAAGTTTCAGTAGGCAGGGAAAAATCCCCCAACCAAGCATGAAAATCTTCTTCCTCTAGGTTCGCTAGTTCCTCTACCTTGATGGGAAGCTGCTCTGTATCTACGTGAACAAGGCTGTCAGACTGGGGGCTAGTTTCACCTATTAGTTCCCTGTCAAAACTATCCTTGTCTTTAACCATAACTTGCTCTGGTAGAGCCGCAAAAGATTCTACCTCGGCCAAGTGATCGCCAAACTGAATAACTGGTTGATGTTCCTGTGGTTGCTCTACCGATGTCTCAAGGTTTGTTTCCTGGAAGATAACGCTTTGTTGGCGATCGCCAAACTCTGCTTGTAGACGAGCAACAATGGCAGACATCCGCTCAAGAATTTCTACTTCGTCAATTTGCGAGGCTGTTAAAAATGCCATCAACAGCATTTGTAGGCAATCTAATCCTTCTGACAACAGGGAGGCGATTGGGGCGTTGACAGTTGCCCGATACTGATGCAGAAGCTGAAAAATCTCTTCTAGTGCAGCCGCAACTATGGCAATGGCATCTAACTCAGCTGCTATGGCAATCGAATGCAGAGAGCGAGCAGCTTCCATGAGAGCCGAAGCTGTACCAGGGTTACTGTCTTTTGTATAGTTAGGCAACTCCTGCTCCAAGAACAGTAACAGATCGATCGCTTCTTCTAGAAAGCGATCGTCGTTCTGCGGTTGGGGGACAAAATCGGTACTCATGAAAACAACTCTCAGTTTCTATGGGGTTTGTGACAATTCTAAAAACTTCTTGCAGAAGTCGGGAAAAGGGGAAAGGGGAAGGTGGGGTCCCCTCTGGGGATAAGG
>NZ_JAAGOG010000139.1:0-23004 GCF_010747425.1 Nostoc sp. UIC 10630 | reverse complement strand
AGGTGGCGCGGCGCGAGTTGGAGATGACGGCCTGCTTGCCGGATTTCGTCTGGAGGATGACGGAGACGCTGTCATAGTCGCCGGCCTTGCCGATTTCCGGATCGACCAGCACGGCCGCGGTTGCCGAGACCGAGACGACCTCTTCGCCGAGCAGGAAGCGGGCCATGTCGAAGTCGTGGATCGTCATGTCGCGGAAGATGCCGCCGGAGCGCTTGATGTAATCGACCGGCGGGGCGCCGGGGTCGCGCGACGTGATGGTGACCATTTCGACGTCGCCGATCTTGCCCTCGTCGATCGCCTTGCGCACGGCCATGAAATGCGGGTCGAAGCGGCGGTTGAAGCCGACCATCAGCTTGCCCTTGGTGTCCTCCACGACCTTCATGCAGGCGCGCACGCGGTCGACATCGAGGTCGATCGGCTTTTCGCAGAAGATCGCCTTGCCGGCGCGCGAGACGCGCTCGATCAGGGCGGCATGGGGGTCGGTCGGGGGGCAGATCACGACGGCGTCGATGTCCTTGGCTGCCTCGATCGCCTCGATGGTGCGCACGTCGCAGCCATATTGCTTGGCGATGGCGTCGGCGGCAGCCGGGAAGGCATCGGCGACGGCGACGAGCACGGCGTCCGGATTGCCGGTCACGGCCTTGGCATGCACCTTGCCGATGCGGCCGGCGCCGAGAAGACCAAATCTTACAGTCATGTTGTCCTCATGTGAGCGAGTAGCGAATAGGGAATAGCGAATAGGGAAGAAACTTAAAACAAATGCCCAATGCCTAGTGCCCAATGCCCAATGACGGCAGTTGCTCCACTTGGGAAGACCCCAAGACCGCACTGCCTCCCCAATGCCCAATGCCTAATTAATCAGTAAAAATTATGTCAGAATCAACTCCCATTACTCCAGACCCTAACCCATCTGAGGCATTAGACTCAGTGGTAAATAATCCCAATGAGCAAGCAATAGCATCCGCCGATCGCAATGCGAAAACTAGGCAGTTGCTAGGGATGAAAGGTGCAGCTGCTGGAGAAACTTCAATTTGGAAAATTCGTTTGCAGCTAATGAAGCCGATTACCTGGATTCCCTTAATTTGGGGCGTAGTCTGTGGTGCGGCTTCTTCGGGTAACTATACTTGGACGCTGGAAAATGTGTTGAAGGTATTAACCTGTATGCTGCTGGCTGGGCCATTGATGACAGGTTACACCCAAATCCTCAATGATTACTACGATCGCGAAATCGATGCCATCAATGAACCCTATCGCCCGATTCCCTCTGGGGCAATTCCCCTACCACAGGTAATTATTCAGATTTGGGTGTTACTGATTGCTGGCTATGGTTTGGCGTTTGCGTTGGATGTGTGGTCTGGTCATGAATTCCCGACAATTACAGCGATCGCAATTATCGGTTCTTTCATCGCCTATATTTATTCTGCACCTCCCCTGAAACTCAAGCAAAACGGCTGGCTAGGCAGCTATGCCTTGGGTGCAAGTTACATTACCCTACCTTGGTCTACAGGACACGCTTTGTTTGGCGATCTCAATTCCACAATTGTGGTTTTGACAATGTTTTACAGCTTGGCTGGATTGGGTATTGCCATTGTCAATGACTTTAAGAGTGTAGAAGGCGATCGCCAGCTAGGATTAAATTCATTACCCGTAATGTTTGGTATCACCACTGCGGCATGGATTTGTGTAGTGACAATTGATGTATTTCAAGGATTTATCGCAGCTTATCTCGTCAGCATCCATGAGAATTTGTATGCAGCAATCCTAGTATTGTTAATCATCCCGCAAATCACCTTGCAAGATATGTATTTCTTGCGCGATCCTGTGAAGAATGATGTTAAGTACCAAGCCAGCGCCCAACCGTTCCTTGTGCTAGGAATGCTAGTAACAGGTTTAGCGCTAGGTCATGCTGGTATTTAAATACTTCTATAGTCGGAAGTTAGGAATTAGGAGTTAGGAGTTAATATACTTCTAATTCCTAATTTGTATCAGGACATACTATGTTAGAAGTGATATTTTTCCTCCTTCATGGGATTCAACCTTTGTTAATCCCAATATGCTTTATCACTGCTTGGACTATAACTATTCTCGTTGTTATGAGTCTCTGGACGGCGGCGCGAGATAGCGTGGCTACAGCCAAGCAAATGCATCAAATCCCCTGTACTGGCTGCCAATTTTTTACCGACAATTACCGTCTGAAATGTACTGTACGCCCATCTATTGCCAATACAGAAGAAGCGATCAATTGTCTTGACTATCAACCGAAGACTAATCCTTATTTGTATTAGGGACTGGGGATTGGGGACTGGAGGAAATGAGGGAGACAAGGGGAAAAGGGTAATAACCCATACCCAATGACAAATGACTAATGACTAATGACTAATGACTAATTTCCAGCAAAATTTTTAAAACACCGTGACTTTGAGCGTGTTCAAAAGCTACAAGCCCTTCAATGAGTGGGTAAGTGGCATGAATCAGGGGTTGTACGTCAATTTGTCCTGTGGCTAGTAGCTGGAGGGCTGGAGTAAAGGGGCCACAACGGGAGCCGATGAGAGTGATTTCATCCACTACTAAAGAAGAAACATCTAAGCTGAGGTTGCCAGCATAAGTACTTTTAAGAACAAGCGTACCACGGGGACGGAGGGCGCGGCGGGCGATCGCAAATCCTTCTGGGTTGCCTGTACATTCTACTGAGATATCGAAATATCCATCTTTTACAGCATCAGCTAAACCAGTTTTAATCCCCCGTGCCTCTAAGTTGGCAAGTTTGTCTTGATGTCGCCCCACAGCCAAGAGTTCACAGCCAGTTAAGGCTAGTGTCTGGGCTACCAACTGCCCTAATTTGCCATCTCCAACCACTAACACGCGGTCATTTGGACGTAATGACACTTGCTGCTGAATTTCCAAAGCTGCTGCTATGGGTTCGGTAAATGTAGCTACTTCTGTCGGCACATTATCGGGTACTAAATGCAGGTTCTTTACCGGCAAACAGAGATATTCACCAAAGGCTCCATTCCGATTGACAATACCTAAAACTGTGCGATTTTCGCAGTGAGTTGGTTGTCCACTCCGACAAAACCGACAATGGCCACACACAGCGTTGATTTCTCCAACTACGCGTTGGTTAACTAAGTGTTCTGGCCCTTTTTCAACCACACCGACAAATTCATGCCCTAAAATACCAGTGTAGGGATAGTAGCCTCTGAGTAGTTCCAAATCAGTGTTACAGATACCCGCACGCAAGACGCGTATCAAAGCTTCACCTGGTGGTGGTTCAGGAATGGGAATATCTGTACGTAGTTGCAACTGGTTATTTTCGAGCCAAAGTCCTTTCATTTTTTTTCACGTCCTTTGCCTAATATGTTGTCATACCAGTTTCAAAAATCTTTGCAAAATAATTAATCGGCTGTAGGAGCGTACATCTATACGCCTCTACCCACGCTTATGTCTCTGTACTAGGTATTTCTTTAGTTTTAGTTACATCAATTTTGCTTAACCAAGTAACCAAGTCTTCTGAATCAAGTGCGATCTCGCTTCCTAAAGTTTTGATATAAAGAAGTCCATCACTAATAATTAAATCTCGGATTGGATACCATGAATCCCGCGTCCTGATCAGAAGTTCCAAGGGAATCCCTAGTCTTGAAGTATACTTGCGATATTTCCACCAAGCTCGCCATAGAAGTACAGATTTAGTACAGTGCATCTCATAGCCTTTGGGAACTTCGCTGTATTGATACTGATAGAAACCTCGACTATCTACTTCTCCTTTGAGAAGATAACTATATTCTGCTAATACCTGATTTATCAATTCCCACTGGGATGATTTTGGAGAAATCAAGAATTCAGATAGTGTATTAGATAGTTGAAAGGTGGCAATCACACCTTCAGCTTTTGCTGTCAGTTGGTTGGTTTTATAAACTGTTTGCGCTGTCAAAGCAGGATTTGACAACAAAATTTCTTTTTTCTGGATAGAGTTTTGCACAAACTCTCGAATTAAATCTAGATTAGATAACATAAAATTATTTATACTAAATTAAGCAGTGTGATATAAGCCACAACGGTACTTAAATTAGTAACTACATTGGTTTGGCACTTAAAACAGGATTATTACTAGTTTTATTTATACTCAATTCTTTGTCTGACTAGGGCTTTATTAACTTTGATGTCGGGATGTCGCCGTTCACTACTCTGATT
Organism: Nostoc sp. UIC 10630; assembly: GCF_010747425.1. Lineage (NCBI taxonomy): Bacteria > Bacillati > Cyanobacteriota > Cyanophyceae > Nostocales > Nostocaceae > Nostoc > Nostoc sp. UIC 10630. The sequence continues at coordinate 18,813 of NZ_JAAGOG010000139.1, read as the reverse complement.
GACAAAATAACTGTTTTAAGTGTGAGAGCAGCTGATTAGATTTTTACGCCATCCAGAAAAGGTTGAAATACCGGAACTAATTCGGGACGACTGACAACCAAAGTGGGAAAAGAGCGATCGCTATAATCTTCTCCCGGTGACAACGGAAACGGTTCTGATTTAAGCGATGACCATACTCCACCAGCAGCCTGGACAATTACCCAAGCCCCCGCTATATCCCAAACTTTTGGTGTCGCCTCAATACCACCCAATGTTGCCCCAGTAGCAACCGTCAAAAAGTTATAGCTAGCTACACCCAACATCCTAATTTTGCAGGGAAAGCCGTTTTTGATAACTGCGGTACTACGAGAACAAAGGTTAAAAAAGTGATTATTGCTGGGACTATCAATACTAGTGTGGATGGGGTGGTGGTTGAGAAAAGCTCCTGTTGGTGTTGCTAAACCAGATGAACCCGCCCAAAAACCATGAAAAGCTTGATTCAATGTTGGTGCGTAAACATAACCGAAAATGGGCGTACCTCGATACAGTAAACCCAGAGATATTGTCCAGATGGGAATGCCGCGTGTAAAGTTGGTTGTACCATCTAGGGGGTCAATTACCCAACACCACTCAGTACCGGGAAATGACTGATCGCTCTCTTCGCTCAAAATGCCATAACCAGAAAAATTAGAAGCGATCGCATCCCGAATTTCCTGATCTGCCCATTTATCTGCTTGCGTCACCAAACTTCCATCAGCTTTTTGGGAAGCCTGTACTTGCCCAAAATCTTGCATTAGCTGCTTACCCACCCTGGTAGTGGTAGTTTGGGCAAAATCTAGAATTGTTGTCCAAAAATCATTCATTGGTTATTAGTCATTTGTCATTAGTCATTTGTCATTGGTCATTTGTCATTGGTCATTGGTCATTTGTCCCATGCCCAATGCCCAATGCCCCATGCCCTATACAGTTTAGTCTAAATCGCTTTCTAAAACCGAAGCGATCGCTTGCTTGGTACTTGTTTGAAATTCTGTGATGTTCACCCGATTTAGAAACCAAATCGATAGCACCATTCCTACTGCTTCTAGGGCAAATACCAGTCCATAAGCTAACTCTAAACTCGGTAACAGCTTGCGTCCAATATCCAAAACTGTACCTCCGATGACTACCGCCACACCTCTAGAGAGGGACTGCGCTAATCCCCATGCCCCAATAAACGTACCTGCGGCTTCCGCTGCGGTAAGATCCAACATCAAGCTAATTGCTGCTGTAGTTAAGAAACCTGTGGCTAAACCGAATAAGACCAAACCTAGTTTGAGAACTGCTGCATTAGCTGTGAATCCTGATATACCGAGCAATATTGCACAGAATGCTACCAACATACAGCCTAGACGTGCAGTTCTGCGCTTACCCAAACGCGGGACAATATAAAAGCCAGTAACACCGTAGGCAATCAGCAGACCCGTTCCATAAAAAATATTTAATTTGGTACTTTCCGCTAGGGGCATTTTAAACACTTGACCCGCATAAGGTTCCAAAATCGGGTCTTGCATAAACAAACTGATGGTCATCACCAGTAAAAAGGTGAAAAAGATGCCTGTTTGTGGGCTAGCTGTCAAGATTTTCCAAGCATTGTTTAGAGTAATACTGTCTTCCCGATTTACCAATGTGGAACGGGTTGAGTATTGCGAGTACTTTTTTTCTACGCCGAATGTTGCTGCGATCGCTAAACCAAATACAATTGCTGGGACGATAGTAAACAATCGGTTGATTGCTGGCTGCAAGGTTTCTAAAGTTGCTTCTGGGGTTAACTGTTTCAGCAAGCTGGCACTGATAATCGCGCCAACAATAATCCCCACCATTAGCATCGACCAAACCACACCGACTACTTTAGAACGGTTATCTTCTTCAGATATATCCACCAACAAAGCAGCAAAAGCAGTACCGCTAGCACAAATTCCTAGACCGTAGACAGCGAAAACTAAAGCCAAAAGTGCTGTCCAGCCGATTGTTTGGGTTGTCCATACCCAAGTACCTACACTATTTCCAGCAACATTCATCTGCCACATTACTTGTACAGCTAAAAATGCTGCGATCGCAAATATTGCCGCGCCTACCCAAACATAAGCTGTGCGGTGGTATCCCCATAACGGCTTGGCATCAGAAATCTGGCCAAACCAGATACGGGAAGGAGCAACAAATAAAGGCAGTGCTAGAACGACTGATACCAGCGTCGCCGGAATTGCTATTTCTTGAATCATGACTCTGTTGAGTACGCCCAGAGTCAAGATAGACATCATGCTCAACCCCATCTGAAATAAACCCAGCCGGAACATGGTCAGCAGGTTTACCCTTGGCACAGATAGGGATTTTGTTTTGGTATCAAATACTTCACCGCTTGCCATAGCTACTTTTTCGTATAGTTTATAGGATTTAATCTCTCTCTATTTAAATAAAGATAAACCCTACCCGCTCAAAATCAGCGAACGAAAAATGGAAGTTACATGGAAGTTACGATGCGATCGCACTTATTTGGCAAGCAATTATACACCTAGATTAGCATAAGCTTCAGCCAAGTTAGGATTAATCTTTAGGGTTTGGTGGTAATCCGTGATCGCATAACAAGAGAATTTTAGGATGAAGTAGTGAAACGAGACTCCATTTACTATCAAATTTTTAAACGCTTTCCTGGGTTACTCATTGAACTGGTTGATAATCCTCCTCTGCAAGGGCAAAACTATCGATTTGAATCACTTGAAGTCAAAGAAACCGCTTTTCGTCGCATTGATGGTGTGTTTTTACCTCCAGAGGATGCAACATCCAGAGTGATCTTTTTTGCTGAAGTTCAATTCCAAAAAGATGAAGCCCTTTACCATCGGTTCTTTACTGAGTCGCTGATGTACTTGAACAGGAATCGTTCTCAGTACGATGATTAGTTTTGTGTAGTAATTTTTTCATCACGCTCTTTGGAACCAAGGGATCAAAAAACTCATCGAATATTTCTCAACAGCGACCAAGTGCAGCGAATCTATTTAGATGAGTTAGGCGCGACCAATCAGCAGCCAATAGGCATCAACTTGATGCAGTTGACTCTAGCATCGGAGTTGGGACTTGGTAGGATGGGACTCCAGTCTCTAAAGTTTGCATAGCACTTCTACACTCACTCCCCCGAAAAATTGTTATGCTGCGTCCTGGACAACTAAGTTTTCACTTGAGTTGGGGAATACTAAAACTATGTATTACTTTTTATATTTTATATATGCGTCCAACTTTATGTGACACTTTCAGAAGTCGTGCCTTGTGGACATGGGATATGCTTGATAAAGGACGTTCTATTAATTGTCAAATTGGAGAAGAAACTTTAACAGATTTAAATATTCTTGAGCTAAAAATCAGGCACTCGGCTGAAATTTGCAGCATAACATTTAATAAAATAGACGAAGGAGCAAACGGCGCTGATTGGGAATGGTGGTTTACTAATTCCAGTGCAAACAAATGGATAGGATTTCGAGTACAGGCTAAAGTTATAGATATTAAAAAGCAATGTTTTGAGCATCTTTATTACAAAAATCCAAAAAATTCATTACATCAATGCGACATTCTCATAAATGATTCTTTAGCCAAACCATATCCCCGGATTCCTTTGAACTGCCTTTATTCAAACTGGAGTAATTCAACTGAACTACCTTTAGAATATGAAAACTACTACAGCTTAAGGGAGATTTATGGCTGTTCTATACTTCCTGCATTTGCAGTTCGTTATTTACGTTGTAAGAATAAAAAGCCAAAACATCTCAAACATTTGTTTCAATATATGCGACCTTGGCATTATTTAGTATCTTATAGCAAAGATAAATCAAGTGAATTACCGCAGAGAGTTTATGATTATTGGGTGAATTTTATCCGTCCAATAGAGAATTTTATTATTGAAGAACTTGATGATAATATTCTTCTGGAACTAAATGAATGGCGGAATAAATATTTAGAAAAATATAATAAAATCTGCTTAGTAGATGAACCACCCCAAGAAGTCATTAAGCTAATGAATAACGAACTAGTAGATCGACCTGATCCAAATTTGCGATCACTTACTGTTTTTAAAGAACGAGACAAAGGATTTGAGCAACGAGAGGAGTTAATAAGTAACTTTTAGAAATTAATTCTAACCTTTAGTATTCAGAAAAATTAAGCAACAAATTTAAAACATTTTATCAATGTACTGTTCTACATCGGCACGCTTAACTCGCTAGATTTTACTTATTACTTTGGCTTTTAAATCACCTGCTGTAATCGCATCTTTGAGAAATTATTCCCTTTCCATAAGACAAGTAACACAACAATTACCGAAACATGGATGCAATAATTACTGCTGATTGATTTAAAGACTGCTGAGTATTGCAAGCAGCTTGATTTAATCTATCCATTGGGGTTGATGTAGGGTAAAATATATTTGGTGAATAACCAAGTTGCATGTATACACCTAACATAAAATCTGGATCAATTCTTGGTAATCCATTCATTTGAATACTAATATTTCTTGTAATAACTAACACTATTTGATTTTGATAAGAAACAACAGGTGGTTTGCCACAGTAAGGATTAAAAGGACTGTGCCCTCCATGAATACCTCCGTATAAACCATGCGGGTTACGAATACTACAGGTGTCATTCAAACTGCCATAAATCCCATCAAGATTGCTAATGGAGTTCATATCATATCGGTCACTTGATAGCAATCCTAAAAATTGTCCGTCAGCAGAAGACCATAACTGAGCTATGCCATTAGCAGCAGCAAGAAATTGTGGAATAGACATAATTTTTTGTGATCCAAGCTTCAAACGCTTCTCTAGCTTCACTAACTATTACTGCTAACCGCATCAGTAGCAATAATGATATTTATTCAAAATATTGTGAAGAAAGAAGTGCGACACTCTAAAACATCCTATCAAGTAGCTGTGTAATCTGTCGCTGTGTTTATAGCATAAATCATTAGTAGCATTTAGTTTTGGAGAAACTCTTACTATAAGTGCAGATCGTCCAGGGTTAACCCCTTAATAAATCACGCTATTCAATTCTCGTTTCTTAACTAGGTACAACAGCTTAAGAGCATTGCCACTGGCACGCTTCTGACCGATTTCACACTTTTGAACCGTTGATAGACTTTTATTCAAAATCGCAGCAAATACTGCCTGGCTGATAAAAGATTTTGAAGTAAATATAATAGTAACTTTTATTAAAGTTCTGGTATTGTGCTGTAACTTTATCGGGCACAATCAAGCCAGATAAAAATATCAATATTAAAATGTGGTTTTAACTACGCTATTCCATTGAATTAGTAAGATAAACTTGCCGTATGTATGTCATCAAAGTACTTAGCTTCATCCAGTAACCAAAAAGGCATAAGTAATGAGTCAAGCACCAGTCAAAGTAATATTATGGGAAGAAAATCAAAAAGATTTTCTAAAAAAGTTCTATGATCTTCAATTTACTCCCAGAGTAGGAGAGGAAGTTTACCTAAAAAAAGAGAAATGGAAAGTAACCAGAGTTGAGCATGATGTAGAAATTAGTGAAATTAATGTCTACATGCAATTAATCAAAAAAGTCAAGCAGGAGAAACCATCTAATTCATAATTACCAGTAAATACACTCAACTATAGCAATCCTATTCGATTTGTGAGAATTGCACCCCGCAGATCCTCGACTTCGTAAAAGTTGTCGGGGATCTTGTTTAGGGACTTGCAAAAAATAAATTATCCCAAATTATTTATAGTTTTTAGGGGCGCAAGGCTTTGCTTCCCTAAAACAAGATATTTTTTTAACTGAAAGTCCCTTATGCGCGTTTGATTCAGGGTTTAAATCGCGATCGCACCGTGAAGATCCTTAAAAACACTAGATCAACTTCCCCACACCCAATCTTGTCTGTAACGATACACTATAAAAGTAAAGAAATGTAAATAAATTAAATTTTGCAACCGTGGAAAATATCACATTGGGGCAAAATGGCCCATCTGTTACACCCTTGTGCATAGGCACTTGGGCTTGGGGTGATAAACTATTTTGGAATTATGGCGATCGCTACGGCCCAGAACAGTTACAAGAAGCATTTACCGCAGCCTTAGAAGCTGGTATTACGTTCTTTGATACTGCCGAAATCTACGGAATGGGAAAGAGCGAGGAATTTTTAGGGCAATTTCTGCAACAGACACAACAACCTGTACAAATCGCCACAAAATTTGGCCCCGTACCGTGGCGATTTACAGCCCAATCTGTCTCGGATGCTTTAACAGCCAGCCTCAAACGGCTACAACTTGAGCGGATCGCACTATACCAAGTGCATTGGCCTTTTGCCTTCTTTTTAAGTCAACAAACTTTGATGAATGCTCTAGCGGATGAAGTGAAGCGGGGCAGAATTGCGGCAGTCGGTGTGAGTAATTACTCAGCAGAGCAAATGCGAGACGCGCATCAAATACTGGGAGCCCGTGGAGTGCCTTTGGCTGTGAACCAAGTCCGTTATTCTTTACTCAGTCGCCAAATTGAAAGCAAAGGTATTTTGGCAACTGCGCGTGAGTTGGGTGTGACGATCTTGGCATATAGTCCTTTAGCACAGGGATTACTCACAGGTAAGTACAGTATTAATAATGCTGAAATCCCCACTGGTGCGAGAAAAATAGACCCGCAATTTAAGAAAGAAGGTCTGCAAAAAATTGCCCCAGTCATATCTTTGCTACGCAACTTCGGGGAAAAATATGATCGCACACCTGCTCAAGTTGCTCTCAACTGGTTAATTGCTCAGGGTAACGTTATTCCCATTGCTGGGGTGAAGACAGCCGAACAAGTACGGCAGAATGCTGGTGCTTTGGGCTGGAAATTGAATGACGATGAAATTGCAGAATTAGAACTAGTTAGTCGTCCTTGGCTGTAGCAATTTTAAACTACTCAAATACAGGAGGCCAAATTTCTGACACTACTAGCTCCCAACCCGATAGTAAGTCTGATAGTGTCAGTTTCTCATTGCATCTTTAAATTGATCTTCCTGCAAACTGGTAGAAAAAGTTACCAAAAAAGCCAAAAAGTCAAGAGCCAAAGCCAAAATATTGACTCCTAACTCTCAACTCTCCAATTTTAGATTTGGATTTTGGATTGAAGAAAAAACCTCAAATCTAAAATCCAAAATTGATTAACTTCTAACTCTTGACTAAGAAGCTGATTCTCTAGCTGTAGGTGAACCTATCTTTTTACTGGGGGATGCAGAAGACTCTTGCCCACTTGTCCGCAGTTTTGGCTTGGGAGAAGAATGTCTTTCTTCACCATTGTTACTATCTGATTTCCATGCAGAACGGGGGCGATCGCTAGAAGATTCACGACGCTTGCCCAATCTTGGTTTGGGAGCAGAAGATTCCTCTTGGGGAATTTCCACATCTGAACTCAACCAAGCGGGGCGAGTTTGATCGTAAGCGATTTGCAATGCGGCTGCGGCGATCGCTTGAGCATCGTATTCTTCAATTAGTTCGCTAACAATTGGTAAGAATGAAGCTAAACGCTCACCTGTCAAAGCTTCACGCACTTGTTCTTGCAGTTTCAGGATGTGCCGTGCTTCAATCTGGGCGCGTGTAGGAATGGTCAGCAATTGCCAGCTTTGACGGTTATGACGTTCAAATGTTTGCTGTTTGCGCCGCTCAAATGGTTGTACTAAAGAAATTGCTGTTCCTTCTTTACCAGCACGACCAGTACGACCAATACGATGGACGTAGGTTTCTACGCTATCGGGTAAGTCGAAGTTGATTACGTGGGAGAGTTGATCGACATCTAACCCTCGTGCTGCAATATCAGTTGCTACTACCCAACGGACTTGACGGTTACGGAATCTGATCAATAACCGTTCCCGTGCTTGTTGAGACAAGTCACCGTGGTATTCATCAACACTGTGACCAGCGCCTTGTAACTGACTGGTGAGTTCGGCGGCTGTGCGTCTGGTGCGAACAAAGATTAAAGCTGTTTCTGGATCTTCCATTTCCAGAATCGGCTGTAAAGCTTTGGCTTTTGTCCAGTGGCGAGGGATCAAGTAAGCTACTTGATTGATTTTGTTAGGAGCGGCTTTTGGTTGCTCAACAGTAACAGTTGCAGGCGATCGCAAAAACTTGTTCACCAACATCCGAATTGATGGTGGCATTGTTGCCGAGAATAAAGCTGTTTGGCGATCTACGGGCGCTTGTGAGAGGATTTTTATCACATCGTCGATAAAGCCCATGCTCAACATTTCATCGGCTTCATCTAACACAAACCACTTCACTTGATCGAGCTTTAAACAGCCGCGATCGAGTAAATCAATTACTCGTCCTGGAGTGCCCACAACCATGTGAACGCCACGTCTGAGTTGTAGCATTTGGCGGTCAATTGATTGACCGCCATAGATTGCTAACACCCGCAATCCTTCATCACCGATGAATTGTGCGATCGCATCGTGAACCTGCATTGCTAATTCACGAGTTGGTGTTAAAACTATGGCTTGTACGGCTTTTTGATTAATATCTAGCCGCTCTAAAATAGGCAGTGAAAATGCTGCGGTTTTGCCTGTTCCAGTTTGAGATTGACCTACTACATCACGACCACCCAGCAATTGGGGAATTGCTTGGACTTGAATGTTAGTTGGTTCGGTAAAACCAATTTTTTCTAGTTGTGCAACACGTTCTTGGGAAATGCCTAATTCTTGGAATGAAAGAGTCATTAATTCGTCCTAAATTTTATGTAAGGATTCTTGGATTAGCCATTTAGTCATTTAGTCATTAGTCATTAGTCATTAGTCATTAGTTATTAGTAAGCCAAGGGTGATAGCGTAGCCTCAACTCTTGGAGAGGTTATGCCAGCAAGTCCGTGAGCGTTTCAGGTAAACCCTCATGAAAACTGCCATTAATGCAGCATTGACCTTAAAATAAGGGCTAATCTGTAAGGGTCATTTAACAAATGGACTTTGGACAAAAGACGAATGACAACTTAGTTATTGACTACTTGACCATAGAGGTCGTATGTATCAGCGTGGTGAATCGCTATTGGCACGATGGTTCCTAACTTTGCCTGACCTTTGACATACACCAGGCCATCAACCTCTGGGGAAAATCTACCTGAACGACCTATTAATTCACCACTTTCAGGATTTTCTTGCTCAATCAGGACATCGACGATTTTGCCTACTTCCTGTTGATTTTTCTTTTGAGAAATCGGTTGCTGGAGTTCCATCAGTTGGTATCGGCGATCGTCCATCACTTCTTGGGCCAACTGATTTGGTAGCTTGTAAGCTGGGGTTCCTTCCTCAGAGGAAAAGGTGAAGACACCAACATGATCGAATTCATGCCGTTGAACGAACTCTAGTAGATGCTCAAAATGCTCTCGTGTTTCTCCTGGGAAACCAACAATAAATGTTGTCCGCAGTACGGCTGTTGGTAGCGCCGTTTTGATGCGATCTATAATCCCATCATTTACCCGCCCTTGCCAAGGACGGTTCATGGCGCGGAGAATATCTGGATGAGAATGCTGTAAGGGCAAATCCAGATAAGGCAAGACGTTTGGTGTTTCTTGAATCGCCGCGATCACATCTGGGGTCAGTCCCGTGGGATAAGCGTAATGCATTCTGATCCACGGTATATCTACTTTCCCCAAAGCGCGAAGTAATTCGGCTAATTTTGGCTTACCATAAATATCCAAACCGTAATTAGTAGTGATTTGGGAAATTAGAATAATTTCCTTTACCCCTTGACTAACTAACTGCTCGGCTTCGGCGACTATAGATTCAATAGTACGCGATCGCTGGTTCCCTCGAAGATGAGGAATTATACAAAATGCACAACGATAATCACATCCTTCCGCAACCCGGAGGTAAGCTACGCCCTCGGTTGTAGTGCGATAGCGCGGTGTAGTTTCGTCGGCAATGTAGGTTGGTTCGATACTAACCTGTTTAACCCGTTCGCCAAGTTCAACACGCTCAATTACATTAACAATTTTGTGATAATCGCCTGTGCCGACAACGGCTACTGCTTCGGGCAACTCCTCCAAAAGTTGTTCTTGAAAGTGTTGCGCCATGCAGCCAGTGATTACGATCTTTTTATTTGCCTCTGCCAGTTCTACCAAAGTTCTGACAGATTCTTGCCGGGCTGCTTCAATAAAACTACAAGTATTAACAATAACGTAATCTGCTAACTCTTCATTTGTATCTACACCGTAGCCTGCTTCTACGAGCATTCCCAACATGTGTTCTGTATCAATTCGATTTTTCTCGCAGCCCAGGTGAGAAATGGCAATTGTTGGCTTGTCACCCATATTTTGAAAATATCTTCATTTTTTTCTTCTTGTTGTCAAACATTCCGGCGCTAACTTCGCTTTTTTGCTATCAGCATCCTCATGGAAACACTACAGTGGCAAATTCCCACTGTTTTTAACTGTCCGTGGACTCATAACCCCATTAATAAATAAAAATAGAGGTCATGTTATGATATTCCTATCAATCTGTTCCCCAGGGTAAATCGAAGTGTCTTTGGGTACTTTTGACACTTGTAATCTTTTTTAACAATTCGCCTATTGGTATTTTACATTACCACAGCGTGTGCGTTGTTAATCTACCCATCGGGAAGCCGCCCAAAGGGCTTGTTGTGAGAAGTCGCTACCCTCAGGGAAATCGACGAAAGCGACTACGCCTATAAAGCAGTAATGCTACCCTGGCGATTGGCAAGTCCTACGACTGTTCGCGGACAAGATGCCTAAACCACGGAAAGCTGCCTTGCGTCTAGTGAGTGGCAAACTCCTCTTGTAGCCAGGTTTTATCTTAACATATCTTATGGGAGGTTTCACGCCAATTTCCATCTGAGGAAGGAGGCAATAAACCGACTATCATAAAACACATTTGACTAGTTAATGAAAAGTCAAGAGTCAAGGGTCATATAATCAATAGTCAAAAAATTCTAGACTCTGGACTCCGCAAGGCGGATTAAAGACGTGGACTTATATCAATTATTTAAAACTCGCTCACCGATTATTGGCGTGGTTCACCTGCTACCACTGCCTACCTCACCCCGTTGGGGAGGTAGCCTAAAAGCGGTGATTGACCGAGCTGAACAAGAAGCCGTGGCCCTTGCAAGCGGAGGGGTTGACGGTCTGATTGTGGAGAATTTTTTCGACGCGCCCTTTACCAAAAACCAAGTCGATCCCGTGGTTGTGAGTGCCATGACCATTGTGGTTCAACGGATACAAAACTTGGTGACTTTGCCTATAGGCTTAAATGTTTTGCGAAACGACAGCAAAAGTGCAATGGCGATCGCTAGCTGTGTGCAGGCGCAATTCATCCGCGTCAACGTTCTCACGGGAGTAATGGCAACCGATCAGGGATTAATTGAAGGAGAAGCCCATCACCTACTCCGCTATCGACGGGAGTTAGGCTGCGATGTTAAAATTCTGGCCGATGTTTTGGTGAAACACGCCCGTCCTTTGAGTTCTCCAAATCTCACAGTCGCCGTGAAAGACACCATTGAAAGGGGTTTAGCAGACGGGGTGATTTTGTCAGGCTGGGCTACTGGTAGTCCACCTAACTTAGAAGATTTGGAACTAGCTTGTGATGCAGCATCTGGCACGCCAGTGTTTATTGGTAGTGGAGCGAGTTGGGAAAATATTGATACATTGATGCAGGCCGCAGATGGTGTAATAGTTTCCAGTTCTCTGAAACGTCACGGACGTATTGAGCAACCAATTGACCCAATTCGCGTCAGTCAATTTGTCGAAGCCGCGCGTCGCAGTTGGAACTCCAAAGGTGAAAGCAAATCAGCAGAACAAGTGAAATTACATTCTTAAATGGGGAATGGGGCATAGGGAAAAAGCAAGGGAGCAGGGAGCAGGGAGAGTATGGGAAGCAGAGGAACAAGAACTATTAATTATTAATCAATACCCAATGCCCAATGACGGCAGTTGCTCCACTTGGGGAAACCCCAAGACCGCACTGCCTCCCCAATGCCCAATACCCAATGCCCAATACCCAATACCCATTAACCAATAGCAGTTTATGATTCGCCGTCGTTCTACTCCTTGGATTCATAAATGGTCACGGCCATTGATTGCCGCGATCGCTGGATGTGGTGCCCTGATCACAGGTTATCTCACCATAGAAAAGTTAACAGGAGGCAGTGCAGCTTGTGTGGCAGAGGCTGGCGCTAAGGGTTGTAATGATGTGCTTTCCAGTCCTTGGGCAACAATTTTTGGTCAGCCGTTAGCTTTATTTGGGCTTTTGGCATATATCAGTATGGTGATATTGGCTTTAGCTCCCTTGGTATTCAACTCAGGGGAAAACAATAGCCGCAAACAATTGGAAAATTTGACGTGGTGGTTGCTGCTGGTGGGTGCGATCGCTATGTCTGTCTTTAGCGGCTACTTAATGTATGTGCTGACATCTCAAATCAAAGCTATTTGTCCTTACTGTATCGGTTCAGCTTTGTTTTCTGTGAGTCTTTTAGTACTAACAATTATGGGTCGTACTTGGGAGGATATTGGACAAATCTTCTTCACCGCCCTAATTGTGGGTATGGTAACGCTGATTGGCACTTTAGGCGTTTATGCTGGCGTGAATAAATCAGATGTTATATCTGGAACTCCAGGACAACCCGTTAAAATTACCTTTAATTCCAAAGGAGACCCCAACCCAGCCTTCGGTTGGGAAGTTACCACCACTTCTGGCGAGGCAGAAATAGCCTTAGCAAGCCATCTAGCAAAGGTAGGCGCAAAGGAATACAGCGCTTACTGGTGTCCTCACTGCCATGAACAAAAGCAGCTTTTTGGTAAAGAAGCCGAGGAAATAATTAACAAAGATGTTAAGGTAGAGTGCGCTCCCGATGGGCTCAAAGCCCAAACAGAACTGTGTAAAGCCGCAAAAATTGAAGGCTTCCCCACTTGGATCATCAATGGTCAAAGTTATAGCGGAGTCCAAAACTTAAATGAACTAGCAAAAGTTTCTGGTTACACAGGGCCTCGCAACTTTAAGTATTTCAAGTAATTGCCTTCAAGAAGGCTAGATCAAGCGAGTAGTTCGCCAAGTGAATTTGGCGGGGTAAAGGGTAAAGGGGAAGGGGGAAAGGTTTCAAATCCCTTACCCCTTACCCCTGCCCCTTATCCCCACTTCGTGGGGGCCCCACCTTCCCCTTTCCCCAGCCATCACGCAGCATTTTTGGGTTGGCAGACTACTACAAGGCTTTTGCAGCAAGTCTTAATGTGTGACAGTTTGGCACACTAGCGGAAATTTTTATTTTTGGGTAGTAGAATATTTTGCACAAAGCGATCGCGCCCTGCTGCCTTTGCTTGATACAATGCCCGATCTGCTGCGGCAATCATTTCTTCCAAGTCAGAATCTGACTGAGGAATTTCTGTCGTAAACCCGACACTAATGGTTACATGAGGACTAACTTGGGAATTTTCATGAGGTATTGCTAATGTTCGGACAGTATGGCAAATTTTCTTGGCAACATGAGTTGTCCCTTCGGTGTCTGTGTTAGGTAAAATCACAGCAAATTCTTCCCCACCATAACGGGCAACTAAATCTCCGGGACGTTTAATAATATTTTTGATGGCCTTAGCAATTTCTTGAAGACAGCGATCGCCTACTCGATGCCCATAAGTATCGTTATATAATTTGAAGAAATCAACGTCGCAAAGAATCAAGGAAAGAGGCCGTTGATCCCGTTTTAGACGCTGCCACTCTTGGTTAAAATACTCTTCAAAGCGTCGGCGGTTAGCTATTTGAGTTAATCCATCAATAGTAGCTAATCGCTGCAATTCCAAATTAACGGTTTCCAGTTTTTGTTGTAACTGAGATTGCTGAATCAAGCGTTTTACCCGTTGTCGCAAAACTGGCCAGTGAATCGGTTTGGTAACATAGTCCATTGCTCCCACTGCAAATGCCCGGTCAACTGACTCTTGATCCTCAAGTCCTGTAATCATTAAAACTGGAGTATGCTTGCTGTAATCAAGAAGTTCTAAGTTAGTGCAACACTCGAACCCATCCATATCCGGCATGATGGCATCAAGAAGTATTATGTCAGGGCGCAGTTCCTTAAAAGCAGTTAAAGCCTCTCTGCCATTTTGAGCTTCCGCTATTTTATAGCCTTCCCGCTCCAAGAAATGCCGAAGTATCATCCGGATAAAAGGCTCATCATCAACAATTAGAACTAAAGATTGGCTTTCTTGAGCAGTAGCTGTCATGGTGTTTCCTTCGCAAGTTCTTTTTCTAACGCAGTTTTAACTTGTTCATATTCCTGGTATAACTGCGGGAGTAATTCTACGGTGTTTTCTAATTCACTGCTCCGTCCCTGTGCTTCTAAAACCTTGCAAAGCTGTGCTAAAGCGATCGCTCCAATTGAGGCACTGCTAGACTTAAGTTGATGGGCTGCCTTCCATATAGTCTGGGCATCCCGATTTGCGATCGCAGTGCTAATATCTTGTACCAGTCTCGGTGTCTCTGTAAGATAACACTTAATTAGTTCAGCAAATACAACACGATCGCCTCTGACTATATCCCGTAAGGATTGGAGAATTTTGGCATCAATTTTGGCACTTTTTGATGTCTGGTTTTGCCCTTCTTGGAGAATATTTTGCCAAGGTTGCAATTCTAAGTACATCGCTCGATCTTGTTTGACTATGGAAGTGACTTCAAGACTTCTTTGGCGTGGGCATTTGCTGAGTGCCTGAGCTAATTTTTGAAGCTGAATCGGTTTGCTAATGTAGTCATTAATACCAGCAGCAAGACAAATTTCGCGATCGCCTCGCATCGCATTGGCAGTTATCGCAATGATATGCGGACGAAAACCAACTTCCCATTCTTGACAGATTCTCCGAGCTGTTTCTAACCCATCCATTTCGGGCATGTGGACATCCATCAACACTAGGTCATAAGGCTGTTTTTGCAAAGCCTTGAGTACTTCTACCCCATTAGTTACGACATCAGCTGAATAACCTATTTTCTGTAGCATCAGTAAGGCAACTTTCTGATTGACAACCGTATCTTCTGCCAAAAGAATCCGTAATGGCAGTGGATGGGCCAAATGCCGATCAACCAAGGGAAAATCAGAAATACTCGCTTGGCTTGGCTGATTTCCTAAAACACGGGTCATAACATCGTAGAGTTGAGACTGTTTGATGGGTTTGCTCAAAAAGGCAGCATCGAGATCACCAAAGTCAGAGAATGTTTCTCCTCTACCTAAAGAAGTAAGAATCACTAAAGGTAGATGTTGACAACCAGATTGCCTGCGGATTTGACGAGCTAGGGTTATGCCATCCATTGCTGGCATTTCCATATCTAAAATGGCAATATCAAACTGTGTTCCCTGAGCAAGTTGAGCTAACGCTTCTTTCGCAGATTTGGCGGCATAAGTTTCCATTTTCCAAGACTCTGCTTGCAAGCTGATAATTTGACAGTTAGTCAGATTATCGTCCACAATCAACAGGCGCTTTCCCTGGAGCTGCATCGGCGAATTACTAAATTCAGCTTCTGGTACAGCAGACACTTGGGCAGTAATGGTGAAGTAGAATGTTGAACCTTGGGAAGAGTAAGGAGATGATAATAATTCTCTACTTTTCCATCTAGGGCTAGGATTGCCACCAACAATCCCTTGGCTTTCCACCCAAAGAGTGCCCCCCATCATCTTACTAAGCCGCTTGCTAATCACTAGTCCTAGCCCTGTGCCGCCATATCTTCGAGTCATGGAGACATCAGCCTGAGTGAAGGGATGAAATAACCGCTCTATTTTCTCTGGTGTGATGCCAATACCTGTATCTTTGATGGCAAATTGAATTTGGATTGGGGACTCGGAAGAGGCAGAGGAGCGGGCTTGCCGTGAGCTTGTCCTGAGCGTAGTCGTTGGCGCAGCCTCTCGTAGAGAAGGGCGTAGCCGAACGGGGGAAGGGTGCAGAGGAGAGGAATTTTCCCCCTGCTTCCCTGAATCCCCAGCCCCCAGTTCAACAGAGAGTAGCACTTCTCCATGTTCGGTAAACTTAATGGCGTTGTTGAGGAGATTCATTAAGACTTGCCGCAGACGTGTCATATCGCCAACGATCTGAGTCGGAACTTGCGGTTGGATTAGGTAAACTAGTTCGATATCTTTTTGGGCAGCTTTCGGGGCTAATAGAGAAATAGCCTGTTCTACACAAGCTCTCAAATCAAAAGGCTGTTCTTCTAATTCCAGCTTTCCCGACTCAATTTTTGAGAAATCTAGAATGTCGTTGATGATGGTGAGCAAAGCATCTCCGCTACTGCGAACTGTTTCTACAAAGTCTTGCTGTTGAGGGGTGAGGTCAGTATCCAGCAGGAGATCGGTCATGCCAATAACAGCATTCATTGGAGTCCGAATTTCGTGGCTCATCATTGCCAAAAACTCACTTTTTGCCCGATTTGCGGCTTCAGCCTGACGTTTTGCCTGCTCCAAAGCAAAGTTTTTCAAGGTAAGTTCTTCCCGTCGGCGGGTTTCTTGTTCCAGTAAGTGAGCCTGTGCTAGAGCAATACCCAGTTGAGCCGCTACTGCTTCTAGTAATTCGATTTCGTCTGGTGTCCACTGGCGAAAATAGCTGCACTGATGTAATCCGATCGCACCATTCGGTTCTCCTTGATAGGAGGTGCGGATTGACAGCATAGACTTCAGTTTAATTTTTCGGCAGATAGGTTCAGCCGCCTTAAGTAAAGGATCGGCATATACATTAGGAGAGGCGATCGCAGTTTCTTGTGCCATCATCTTCTCTGCATGGGGATTATTAGTCATAGGAACTTCCAATCCCAACACTGAGCAGGGACTGGAAAGTGTATTATACTGTGCTACTAAAGGAATTTTCTGAATGGGGTCGCTAACATAAGAATGGATCAGACAGCGATCAACTTTAAACGCTTGTCCAATTTGGGTAGCAGCTGTCTCAAAGATTTTGCTGGTATCAAGACTTTGACGAATTTCTTGAGTAATTTGTTCAAGTAGTAGGGTGCGATGCAATTGGCGTTGCAATGCTTCTTTAGCTCGTTTGTTTTCGGTAATATCTTGATTTATGCCAACAGTGGCAACAGTTTCTCCCTGTTCATCCTGTAAAGGGACTACAGTTGTTTCGCAAATTCTCTCACTGCCATCTTTACCAAGAAAGTGTATTTCCCCTGACCAGCGTCCTTGCTGGTTGACTGTTTCGAGAATTTTGGTGCTTAATGTTGCGGCTACTTCCGGTTGATGCAAAATACTGATATGTTTAGCCAAAATCTCAGCTTTAGTATAACCAAACATGCTTTGGGCAGCAGGATTCCAGTCAATAATATTTCCAGTTAAATTTGTGATAATTACGCCATCATTCATGTTTTCAAAAGTGAGAGCTTGCTGATGCAGGCTGGCTTCAGCTTGCTTGCGGTGGCTAATATCTGTCTGAATTCCAATAAAGTGGCTTAACTTCCCATTTTCGTCATCAATAGGAGAAATACCCAATTCATTCCAGAATAAGATACCATCTTTGCTATAGTTACGGAGGATAACTTTACAACTTGTTCTAGCTTGAATACATGAGCGCAGTTCATTGAGTGCTGATTGCTCTATATCTGCGCGTTGCAAAAATCTACAGTTTTGCCCAATCACATCAGTAGTGCTGTAGCCTGTTATTTGTTCAAAGGCGCAGTTGACGTAAATTACCGGATTACAGGGAAGTCTAGCATCGGCAATGATAATTCCATTATTGGTAGCAGCAAGTGCCCTCTCCTTCAGCCTCAAGGTTTCTTCAATCTGCTTTAAATCACTAATGTCAAACATAAACCCTTTGAGCGTAGTAGGAGTTTCTGCTTCTTCAACTACCCTAACAACGTCTCGCAGCCAAACAACTCGCCCATCGGCTGCTAGCATCCGGTATTCTAATTCGTGATTCTCGCACCTAGCAGTTGCTTCTTGACGAAAACGAACGGATTTTTCCCGATCGTCTGGATGCAGATGATTGTACCAAAAATTTTTCTCGTACCATTCTGCGATCGCATAATTTAGCAAGTCTACTGCTTGCGGCCCAACGTAGGTAAATCGACCAGTTTTCAAGTCTAATTCCCAAGGGATGACTTTGACAGTTTCCAGTAACTGGTGCAGACGCTTCTCGCTGCAACGAAGGGCAAGTTCTATTTGTTTCTGTTCAAAAATCTTGTGAGTTAAATCCTGATTTATTGCTTTTATCGCCAGGACAAAACAGATTGGTAATGTCAGCGTGACAACCAATAACCCTGTAATCAATACTACTTGTGTTAATAACCTTGGAGTCTGAATTGAAAGTTGCTGGCAGAGTAAAACTACAGAGATTGAGAAGAAGATCCCCAGCAATAAAGCTAGTAATTTTTCTTTGTGGAAAAATATCACAGCTTTTAACCAGTGATATCGGCACTGTTTGACCACTTATTAACCCTCAGCACTTTCTTTCAGGGCTTATTACACTAACCTTTACTTTTAAGTAATTTAAAATATCAATAGCAAGGGGGCAATTACGGATTTTTTTAAGGAATTAGGAGTTACGCATTGACAGGAAAGACCAAGTATAAATGATTTGAAAACCAGATCCGTCATAGGGGCAATTCATGAATTGTCCCTACGACGTAGGTCTATTTACCATCAATGATTAATAGAAATCTGAAACGACCTATTTACGTTGTTTCACAACATGGCTCTTTTGTACAGTACGTAATTCCTAGTAATATATTTGTATATAAACCTCGTCTACCTTGAGAACCGTAGTTTTGTAGGTTGGTTGCAGCGATCGCGTAACCCAACATCAAATTTGGTGGTAATGTTGGGTTGCGTTTCACTCCACCCAACCTACATAAAT
>NZ_JAAGOG010000138.1:0-23022 GCF_010747425.1 Nostoc sp. UIC 10630 | reverse complement strand
GATTTTAAACGGAAACTTATTTTAGTTGATGTAGTTTCAAAATAAGACTTATATTATCTGTTGAACAATGCCAAGTAGTTACTTTACATCAATAGAAGAAAGAGAAAAAATATTTTGCACAGAACTAGTTAAGTACGGTGTGGAGTATGAAAAAGCGGTTATAGCAGCTAAAATTATAGCTTCTGGGCAAGGGGATGAGCATTTATCACCCTCAGAGATAAAAATTGTTAAAGATGCTTGCAAAAAGTGGTCAGAGCAGAATCAGAGGTTTAAGCGTTTGAAAGCTGTTGTAAATCAAATTTAGTTTAATAAATCCCTCAGCCAGCGTTCAACTCGATCAAAGATGCCAATCGTGCGATATTCCGTATCATAAACACCACCAGATGCTGGGTTAAGTGCTTCTTGAATAATTTCCCCAAGACGAGAGCGATCATCAGGATGCAAGCCTTCAAAAAACAACTCTATGCTAGTGTTGGCATCGGACGGTAGCCCGAACATGGCTTTGCAACCAGTGTCCCATTTCAACTCTCCTGTCACCAAATTCCAATCCCAAGTTCCCAATTGAGCAGAGGCGATCGCCATTTGTAAACGATCTTCATTGTCCCGCAGGGCTGACTCTGCAAGTTGGCGCTCGCTAATTTCTTTCTTGAGTTCAAGGTTAGCTGCTTCCAGTTGTGCAGAACTAGGTAGATTAAGTGCTTTCGGTATCAACGCACTCAACGTCAAAGATGTGTACACTG
This sequence comes from Nostoc sp. UIC 10630, assembly GCF_010747425.1. Classification (NCBI taxonomy): domain Bacteria; kingdom Bacillati; phylum Cyanobacteriota; class Cyanophyceae; order Nostocales; family Nostocaceae; genus Nostoc; species Nostoc sp. UIC 10630. The sequence continues at coordinate 22,282 of NZ_JAAGOG010000138.1, read as the reverse complement.
ATACTAAAGCCGTAAGTGCTTTGATGAAACCACTGAGCCAGTAGGTAGGATACCATAGCGTCCAAATCTCGCTAAAATGGCTAGTACCGCAACTAATAATAAATGCCGCAAATAGTAGAAATATGGAGTTAAACGGCAAATCCTGACGCTGGCGAACAAAATAAATCAAGCTGATAGGAATTGAATAATAAGCAAGCGCAATTAAACTGTCGGAAAGAATATGTAGACCTAATAACTCTGGTTTCCAAAGATAGCAATGACCGTGAGGAATAAACTGCTTATAAGCAACAATACCGTTCCAGAATTCTAGCATCAGGCTAATATCAGGTTTTTTACATATTATAGTTTATTTATATTAGTATTTATTTATACGTTATTTTAGATTAAAAGGATAAGAAGAGCTACGTTGGCCAGACAATTTAATTCTGGTTTGCCAACCTGCACATAGCCCACAACTCAATCCCATCGAACGGGTTTGGGAATTTATCAAACAGCAGCTCAGTGGAGAAATTTTTACGACACTTCAGCAATTACGCGATGGCCTGCAACAAGTTCTTGAAAAAACCACCCTAGAGCAAATCTGCTCATTGTCATCTTACAATTTCATTCTTGAAGCCCTATTCTATGCAGCTTCATATTAAATTGCTATCAGGCGGTAAATTTCTGGCTCCCCAACAGTATCAATGGTGTATTCAATTACTCGCACCATAATTCTCAATACGGTTTGGATAAGCTCTTGAGGCTCCCTTGGTCTGACATAGTTTAACCCCAATTCCGTAATCCTATGTTAAATTTTTTTATTGTATTGGAATAATAATTATAAACTCAGTTCCTGCTCCTGGTGCAGAAATACACTGGAGTTGCCCCCGATGATTTTTGACGACTATCTGGTAGCTAATTGATAACCCCATACCAATGCCTTTACCCACAGGTTTGGTAGTAAAGAAAGGGTCAAAGATATGATTAAGTACTGTGTCGGTCATTCCTGAACCATTGTCAGCAATACTAATTATGCACTCATCCTCTTGAACTTGGGTACGAATGCAAATTTTGAGGATTGAGGATTTGCAATGCTCTTTTGGCAGTTCCAAATCCTGAGTCTCTAGTCCATCTTCTAGAGCATCAATAGCATTAGCCAACAGATTCATAAACACCTGATTCATCTGTCCAGCATTACATAACACCTTTGGCAGGTTGCCATATTCCTGAAGAACTTGGATTTCGGGACGTTGTGGTTTACTTTTCAGGCGACTTCGCAGTAGCAGCAATGTGCTATTAATGCCTTCATGAATATCCACAGCCTTGGTAGTATTTTCATCTAGACGGGAGAAATTGCGTAAAGATAGGACAATCTGCCGAATGCGTTCAGCACCGGCTTTCATTGAATCTAAAACTTTAGGCAAATCTTGGTAGAGAAAATCTAAATCAATTTCTTGGATTTGCGTTTCAATCTCTGGTGATAGTGGAGAGTGGTGTTCTTGAACCATTTCTACCAAGTGCAGCAAATCTGTGACATATTCATTGGTGTGGTTGATATTTCCATAGATAAAATTGATGGGATTATTAATTTCGTGAGCAATGCCTGCTACTAATTGCCCCAAACTGGACATTTTTTCAGTTTGAATGAGTTGAGCCTGAGTCTGTTGAAGTTCTAGCAAAGTCCTTTCTAGCTGCTGTGCTTTATCTTGGGCAGTTTGGGCAGCAAGGCGACTCTGTGTGTAAAGTTTCGCTTGATCAATAGCGATGGCTAATTGAACTGTCACAGCTTGTAGCAATTCTACTTCCGTTTCTTGCCAGGGTCGGAAGCCACTACAGTAACCACAGATGAAAGCGCCAATTTCACCAGATTGAGTGTGTACAGGCAAAGACATAAAAGCTGTGAAACCGAAATCATTTAAAAACTGCTGTATTGTGAGATCGCCACCAGTCTTAGGATCATCGATGCAGATGATTTCTTTGTTCAAGGTTTTTGCTGCGATTATTTCAAATTCTATATGAATTGCTTCGACTGTTAACAGACTGGTTAAAGTAGAATGTTCTGCTTCATATACACATTCCCAATAAGGTAGATCAGTATTTTGCCGATACCAAAAGAAAGCGCAGTAATCAATATGGAATAAGTTGCGGATTTCCTCTACTGCGGTTTTTAAAATGTAATTGAGTTCCAAAGAAGCTCGAATTTGGCTGGCAAGGCGGTTAAGCAGTGCTTCCCGTTGAGCAATAGCTCTATATTTAGCCTCTGATGTGCGGAGGGCGGTTTCGGTACACTGGCGTTGTAGTTCTGCGGTAGCTCGTGCTGCAAAGATGCTGAGAATAGCTTTGGCACGTTCTTCCTGTAATATCGGTTTTGTATCTAATACGCAAAGATGGCCTATGGGTATACCAAATGTATCGACAAGAGGCGCTCCCAGATAACTTTCTGCTTCTAGTGTCACTAAACGCTTGGAACCGGGAAAAAGTTGCTGTACATTACAGGGGTAAGAACGCATTCCCTCCTGTAAAACAACTTCGCAAGGAGTATTAGCTAAGGCATACTCGACAAGACTTTCTGAAAGCTTGCCACTCTCCCAGAATGATAAAACTCTAGCTTTACCAGAGTCTCCCGTGATTCGCTCTGCTAGTATGACATAGCAGACTCCCAGAGCATTTGCCAAGTGACGCACTAAGACAGGAAAAAATTCTTCACCTGTGACTGCTGCGGTTCCAGCTACCAAAGCTTGCATTGCTTCCTCTGCTTGTTTGCGCTCAGTGATATCTTGATAAACGCCACGATAACCCAGGTAATTGCCGGATGTATCAAAAAAAGGAACTCCATTGGTTTCTAGAACAAGGAGTTGTCCGTTTTTATGAAGGGTCTTATTTTCAAAATTAATTAGAGGCTGTTTGGAGTTGATTAGAACTTGAAAAATCTTTTGTACTCGGGTTGCTTCTACTAGTGGCATCAATTCAAAAGGAGTTTTGCCTAAAACTTCCTCTGGTTCATACCCCAAAATGTCAGCAATTTTTTGGCTGACGTAAGTGTAAACGCCCTCTTGATCTAACTCCCACACTCCATCATTGGTAGTTTCTACAAGATGACGAAAACGGGACTCACTTTCTGTGAGTGCAATTTCTGCTTGTTTGCGCTTAATGCCAATAGCAATTTCTTGGGCGGCAAATTCTAGGGCATTAAAAACAGATTCCGTCATTATTTGACAAGAAAACATCGCAATAACGCCTACAGTCTCACCTTCAATAATTAGAGGATAGCCAGCAAAAGCAACCATACCCTCACGCTTTGCCCACTCTTGATTGCTGACGCGGGGATCTGTTAGTACAGAGTTAGTCAAATGGGGTTTGCCTTCTTGGGCAATTAAACCAATTTTGAATTGACCAACCCGCACCCGTCTATGAGGCCCGTCAACATGGGTGTACATTCCAGAACTGGCTTTCAAATCTAGGACATTTTCCTGTTTGTTCAGTATCCAGATGCGAGCAAAGGCTGCATTTATATGTTCGACTAACGCTTCGGTACAACGGCGCATCATATACTCTAACGTTTGACTCTGGGCAAGAGCAGCGTCTACATCAGCACGAAAATTCGCTAATCGCGATCGCTGGGCTAGTTCCTCTTGTGCGTGTTTGTAATCGCTTGTATCATGGCAAATGCCAACGAAATACAAAAAATTTCCGTTAGCATCTTTTATGGCTGATGAGTTGCTTGTATGCCATTGCCAAGTGCCATTTTTATGTTTTATTCGATATTCAATTGCATCTTGCTTTTGACCTGTTGTCAAAACTCTTTCAAAATAATCTGCACAGATTGGTAAATCATCGGGATGTATGAAAGGAGCAAATGATTTTCCTATAACCTCCTCAACCTCATGCCCTAAGATTTCAGTCCAGTTAGGAGAAACATAAGAAAATATTCCCTCAATTGTCAGTGCAAAAATAAGATTATTACTATTTTCTACAATTTTCTTAAAATCAATATTATTATTTACTGATGCTACTTGCTTCTGTTGGAATAAAAAAATTATTATTTCTTGTTCTGGCAATGGTAAAAACCGGGCTTCAAAATTGCTATTTTCTTCTATAGAAAAATACCCAAATTGTACTAAAGACTTACTTGTTATTACTTGGATAATGGCTTCTTGGTAACGGCTTCTTATAGTAGATGGTAAATAGTCTAGGAAATTTTTACCTATAACTGCTTCTGTTAGTTTGTTTATAATTTGTGGATTTTTTCGCTGGTAATCTAGGATATTGGCATCAGCATCAATCCGAAAATATAGCTCATTATTTGGTTGAAGAATTGTTTGATTTTCTAAGGCTTTTTGGCAAAAGTCTGCTTCACTTTTTTGACGGGTTGCAATTTCATTATTTAGTTGAGTCAGTACTTTTTTTAATTCCGCCGCTTGTTCTTTAAACGCTATTGCTAGAGATGAATTTGCTATCTCTACGGAGTCTGATGATATTTGTATCAAAAGAGGAATGCACTTGGAGATTTCATGGCTGAGGATATCTTCAATTTTAGCTTGTTGACATTTGTCTGAATTATCTATAGATGCATCAATTGCTTGCTTGTTTCTTATAGTCTTGTCCATTTATGTAATGGGATATTCCGGTTTTTAAGTAACCATATTTACCTAAATGTTTTAGGAAATTATTTAATGACAAGTTGAATAATTGTGGTTCTAAATTTTTTTATGTTTAACTATCATTTAACTTGTATCATTAATAAATTTATAATTTATATTAATTTAGTTAAAATTTTAAAAGAATCGTAAAATCACTGAAATTATCAGGTTTAGACGAATGGCACGCTTGTAAAGCTCTAAACTATGCAGGATAAGCGCTATAGCTTTTAAGGTTCTGAGGCGGGGCAGACGATTATCCTTGAGAAACTGCTGCTCCCGTTTACCGCCAACTCAGGTAAGTGTAAATAAATTGCACAGAATTAACAAGGTACACCAAATCGATGGAAAATACGAGTCCCAAATTGTAAGAATTTATTAATTGTGTACAAATCTGTTTTCGGGTAGATGTCCCAGCATAATCTGTTGCACAGATGCAAGTATTAAGCGTAAGCGTAGCTCGCCGCAGGCATCGCTTCTTTCCTGATAACTGTACTTCAAGATTGTTTTGCGGTATCGTTTGGTTTACTGAAATCAGCGAACTCCCCCGAAGCAAACACTTCTTTATTGTTATCAGGTTTGCGAAGTGGATCAGGGTTATATGCAGTGGGAAGCCGTATATAAACGTATTCACATCTCACCCCATCAAATTTAGTATCGGTGGTAATGCCCCAATCTTGAATGTATGCTCCAGTAAGAGTAGCGCCGGTCAAGTCGGTTCCGTTAAGCTGTGCTTGTACTAGCTTTGCTCTGGATAAATCTGCATCTTGTAAATTCGCTTGACTGAGGTTTGCACCAATAAAACTGGCATCTATCAAATTAGCTCCTTTAAAGTTAATTCCGCTTAGGTTTTCACGATCAAAATTACTGTCCTGTCCAACACCTGTCTCTAACACGCTTACCACTTGTGCTTTTTGAAGGTAAGTTGTTCCAGGGCGAACAAAGTCGAGTTTTTTAGTTTTGTTGAAACAGGTACGAATTAGAATGGCTTTTCTAAAATCTGTACTTTTTAGTGTGGCGGCTGTGAAATTAACATCAGTTAAATCAGAAGAGCGAAAGCTGGTACCACCAATAGCTGCAAAAGCAATAGCAATGTTCCGAATCCAAGAGTATTTTTCATCTCCTTCTATTGCTCTGCGACCAATGTTAGCACTAAATAAAATTCCGGCGACGGCTAAGACGAAGGCTAAGACGAAGGCTCCGAGGAAGGCGAAGACGAAGGATAATGAAGCGGCGATTCCGGTTCCGCCTCCGAGGAAGGCGAAGGCGAAGAATCCGAGTCCATTGAAGACGAAGGCTAAGGCTCCAGCTCCGGCGTTGGCAATAGCTAAGGCGATGGAAACAGCTAAGGCGAAGTCTCCGGCGACGGCTAAGGGGCAAGCGTTGGCAAAGGCGACGGCGAAGGCTAAGGTGACGGCTAAGGTGAAGGCTAAGGTGAAGGCTAAGGCTAAGGTGAAGGGAAAGGCGACGGCAACAGCTAAGACGACGGTTAAGGCTAAGGTGACGGCTAAGGCTGATTTTAATCCTTGGTCAAGGATAACTATAAATAAAACAATCACTACTATTAAGGAAGTCCAGCCGACAACCTGATTTAGTGGATGTGGACTGTCAAATATAAAAGCTATGAATAATCCAGTGAAGGCTGAGAAAAATCCTGAAATTCCAGATAGCACCCAAGAAACACAAACTAAAAAAATAGCCCAACGCTTTTGTAGTCCTGCCTTAGCACCTGTGAAGTTTGCACCCTTTAGATTAGCCCCACTAAAATTAGCACTCCGAATATCAGCGTAACTAAAATTTGCCCCCTCAAGGTTTTGTCCTTTGAAGGAGCGCCCACGAAGATTTTGACCAAAAAAGTCCTGGTGCATAGTTGGGTACTGGATGTCAATTTACTTTTGCTACAGTCATACCAATATTGATTCCGTAATTTCAACGTTTGAAAGCGCTTTTATTTTTATATTGCCTCCGGCAAGAGGTAGATGCGCGAACAATTCTTTTTTGTTCAAAGTCCAAAAAATACTCTTGTGTATAGGTTTTTCTCGGGAAATTAGTCATGTTTCAAATATCACGCGGACTGCGTTCTGCTTTGAGAATTCTAGTTGGTCTAATTTGGATTTTTTCAGCGTTTTGCTTTTTACTATTGACTCGCATACCAGTGCTGCTTCCTTGGTTGGCTGTTCTGCCTGACTGGTTGGCTAGGATTGCTATATCCTTTGTGGTTAGTCCAGGGTTTATAATTCTAAGCTGCATTCTCGTTGCGTTGAGCAGTTTATTACTTTGGCATCGATTTTCTAATAAATGGGCAACTATCTTTGCAATCCTTATCCCATTCCTACTCTTCATTGGAACTGTTCTATTTGGTGACATCGATACTCAGGGAACACAACGATACGTTACTGATGCGGCTCAACGCGGCGATGTGAGGAGTACTCGTGAACAGATATTAGTTCGGGGTGGATCGGTTAATCAATTGAAAGCATTGATTTATGTGGGGACAAATGTAAATGTGCGCGATCCACAAGGGCGTTCTGCGCTTTACTGGGCTGGATGGGCTGGAGGAAAGCCAAAAGTTAAGCTACTGCTTCAAGCAGGGGCTAAACCTGATGGAAGGGCACTGGTAAATGCTGCCTTTTGGGGAAGCTTAGATGCCATCAAACTAATGTTTGAAGCGACCTCTGATGATGGGAAAGCGCTGGTAACAGAGGTGGGCAATCAAGCGCTGGAGGCAAACAAGACCCACACGAGCGCAAGTGCCTCAGATCGGGCACAAATTGCTCAGATGTTAATAGCACGAGGAGCAAAGTCGAATGACCAGAAGTAACAGAGGCAACTGTTCTCTTGAGATTTTTTTTACAAATCAGCGCTCCCTAATAAGTAGCAATTAGCGTTGCTTAAAGCCAATCTTGAGCCAGTAAATTAGTACAATTTTTGAATCATTACGTTTTCAGCAGGAAAAAGCATTTGAGCCAAAGTCTACCTATAGCACCAAGCCGAAAACTGAAGATTACGATCCTAACAGTAGGTTCAAGGGGAGACTTGCAACCATACTGTGCTTTGGCTATTGGCTTGAAACGTGCTGGGCATGAAGTAACGGTTGCAACGCATGAGAACTTTGAACCATTTGTGAGGAAGTTCGATTTAAAATTTGCGCCAATCGCTGGCAATATGCAAGAGTTTTTGCAATCCAAACAAGGGCAGCGATTGATTGCGGGAGAAAAGTTGAAAAAAGAAGAGGGAGATAAGCTTTTACTTCAACAGTTGGAATCAGCTTGGAGTGCGTGTCAGGGAAGTGAGGTAATTATTTACACGCCGTTAGCTACCTTTGGATATCACATTGCAGAGAAATTAGGCGTACCTTGCTTTTTTGCATCAGTTCTGCCGTTGACTCCCACAGGGATGTTTGGGTTTTTGAAATTTGCTCAAACAACTAAAAACCCGTTAAAGAAAGCGATTAATTATGCCAGCTACTTGTTAGTAGAGTTCTTGTACTGGCAAAGATATCGTTCACTGCTCAATCACTTCAGAACAGAAACTTTGAAATTGCCGCCTTTACCATATTTGGGCAGACGCTTCAGACAGAAGACTCCGGCAAATGTATCACGAATCCCTGTATTGTATGGATTTAGTTCGCACGTCATCCCAAAACCTCGTGATTGGCCGCATTGGGCGTATGTGACTGGTTTCTGGTTTATTGAGCAAGCCTCCGAATACGAGCCACCTATCGAACTAGAGGATTTTCTTGGGCGAAAGCAATTGCCTTTGTGTTTTGGGTTCGGCAGCATGACGATGCCCAATCCAGAATATCTCACACATTACATCGTGGAAGCCTTAAAGAAAACCCATCAAGGCGGGATTATATTATCAGGCTGGGGTAATGTTGGAAGAACGGTGAATATAAAAGATTCGCTACGAGTGTTTGTGATCAAGGAAGTTCCGCATGATTGGTTATTTCCTCAAGTGCCAGCAGTAGTGCATCACGGAGGAGCTAGTACAACAGCAGCAGTGTTACGTGCAGGGACACCATCAATTACTGTACCTTTTTTCGCAGATCAGCCAGTTTGGGGTGAAAAGCTAACTCGTTTGGGAGTCAGCCCTGCGCCGATACCGTACAAGAAAGTGTCAGATAAAACTTTAGCAGCAGCGATTGAAATCGTATTGGGCGATGAGGTAATGCGGGAGAAAGCACAAGAGTTGGGTGAGAAGATTAGGGGTGAAGATGGTGTGGCGAATGCAGTTGAAGCATTTCATCGACATTTGGGGTTGATTGGGTGAGAAATCCCAGATAATTGAAGAAGAAGTCAGAAGACAGCATTAATGGTAAGAGACGATCGTTTTTAGTCAAGGTGAATTGCTTGAAATTGTATAGCGATTTTTTAATTTGTTGCTCCACTAACTATGTGGAGGTGAATTAATGGAAAAGAAAAGTTGGCGATCGCTACAATCAATGTTTGCAGTACTTATACAGAGGTGTGAATACCTACTATTGTATAAAATAAATTTTAGTGAAAGGTAATAAATGTAACTTTATATACTCTATTGAGATGAATAACTCAGTAGAGTATTTTTTTAAGAGTCACTGCTCTCAATATACTTGAATTTAACGGAGAGTCTGACCACATTCACGCATTAAGTAGGTTGGCGCAATTAAAGCTAACTGGTGAAGGCTGTCATTTGTCCTTTGTCATTGGTCATTAGTAAGGACTTTAACCCTATTTAAGTTTCGTAATATACTTGGGTTTTTCCGCGCCAACTTACTTAGTGGCCCGGTGAATGCGCCGATGGTGTCCAGAGACTGGCGTAAACCGTAGGTAGCTCCACGATTAGTGCTATCGGTAACATCTGCCACTATTGCATCGCGGAGAGCTACACGAATTCCCTTGCCAACGCGATCGCCAAAACGAGACATCAATACCCAAGCAGGACTAGTTGCCAATGCGAACAGGGGTTTAACGAAGGTAGATAGCCCGTAACCAGCGACAGCCAATCGCTTACGCTGTCCTAAATAATCGCGAACTACACGAAGAAGCCTTTGATACTTCAGTGCCTCATATCTACATGAGTCAAAGCATTCACTTTAATGATTATGCCGATGGTGAATGTCCCTTGTGTGAGGGTGAGTGTGATAGAGAAGCGTCGTGTGTTCGTGAAAATGGTTGTGAGGTTCTTCTATAACTATACCCTCATCGTGGCTATGCTGATGGTGTTCATCATGGATATGTTGATGTTTATGCAAAGTAAGATAGTGTATATGTTCGTGTTCATGGAAATGAGGTGAGAGAGTAATTTGCACTACGACTAGCAGCATTAAGCCTACTAAACTGCCGTAAAAAAACTCTCGCTCGGCAAAATTACTTCCTAACCAACCTGCAAGAGGGTATGAGATTGCCCACCAGAGATGACTCCAGGCAAAGTGTGCGCCATAAACTCGTCCTTGTGCAGCAGTCGGGATACGATCTGCAATTAATGTCTGGGTGGGTAAGTTCACTAAACTTTGCCCTGCACCCGCCACCAACCATAAAAGCATCAGTGGTGCTAAATTCACGTAGTTGGCAGGCAATAAAGCCAAGGTGATCAAAGTTGCACCGATCAAAACAAACGTTGTACGTGGCAAACTTCTATTGAACGTACCAAAAATAAATGCACACAGGGTTGCACCAATCCCAAAAGCCGCCATTACCCATCCGTACTGCACTTCTCCCAATTTGAGTGTACCTTCGACATAGCCAACAGTATTTACTAAGATTTGCGCTCCGGCAATTGATGCGACTAACTGTATCCCTAGCGCATAACGAATAGGTGCATCTGTAAGCAGGCGAGTTGTACCGTCTTTAATGTCTGCCCATGTTCGGCGTGTTGTTCTGGAAGGCTGTTGATTTTGTGTAACTACGAGCTGACCTGGTAGGGTGAAGATTAAGACTGCTGCGATCGCAAAGCTGAGAGCATCTAAAAAGAAAACTTGTCTTGCACCAATGAAGGCGGCGACACTTCCAGCGATACCAGGGCCAAGTACACCAAGTAATTGATAAGTAGCAGCCGAAAGAGCGATCGCCCCTGCATAATCATTCTCACCCGTAACTAATGGAATTGTGGCTTGGTAAGTTGGGGTGAAGAAAGCATTAAAGACGTTAAGCGCAAATATCAATACGTAAACTTGCCAAATTTGCGTCACAAAAGGCAACAGACCCACAATTAACATTCTGAATATGTGGGTAACAACCATGATTTTCTTACGGTCGAGGTGGTCTGCGATCGCACCTGCAAAGGGAGACAGCAATACAAAAGCAGTGACACGTAGAGTCAAAGCTACTGAAAGCACAACCGCCGCATTTTTTCCAGCTAACTCAAAGGCCAGAAGGGCTAAACCCACCCAAGTAAGTGCATCGCCCAATAAACTAGTGGTCTGAGCAGTGTACAGCCTTGCAAATACCGGATTTTTCAAGCTGTGGAAAAATGTCAAGGTATTCATTTATCAGAGGGCATAGTTACACAAATCTTTTATATCAAGATTTTAACAGAAATGGGGGGAGGGGGCATATTCCTCAAAATCAGAAAATTGCCTTGCCAAGACCATTTTCACCACTCTGCTGTTTTCTCGGAGGAGTGTGTGTTTATTAGTTATAGCTGTGATGTTCCTGTAGCAACCATCATTGCCATGCTGTGGTTCATCATGCCACTACCCTGATTCATCATGCCGTCATGGTTCATCGGTTGCTTATCGCTAGTATCGATAGCAGTGTTAGTAGGGTTTGGTGCTTGGCTTTCGTTTTGGGAAGTGGGCGTAGAACAGGCTGTCAACACCCTGCTGGAAAAACAAGCGATCGCTAGCAAAGCAAATGGCAATGGCAACTGCATAAGTCATTGCAGGATCTGGCTACCGTGTAGATATTATTGTCACAAAGTGGCTTGGAAATGCGGCAGTCATCTGGTTCCATTAGTATTTGCCTTTATTTCGCTGCTGGTATTGATAGCAATTTGAGCCACATATTCGACCATCTACATCCCTAAATGTAAGCACTAGTATCGCTGTCTCTAATATCTGCTTGAAAAAATTTTCACCACGACCCTTGACTCTCCAGTGTACTGGAGCATTCAAGATGAAATTAGTTAGGTATTAGTTAGCGCCATTTAGTCATTGGAGTAGTCAGATGGAAAATACCACACTCAAACTGCGCGGCATGAGTTGTGCCTCTTGTGCCAGCAGTATTGAAGACGCGATTAATTCTGTCCCCGGTGTCAATGAATGTATCGTGAATTTTGGAGCAGAACAGGCAACAGTTAAATATGACCCTAGAAGAACTGATTTAGAAGCCATTCAAGAAGTGGTAGATGCAGCAGGTTATTCTGCCTACCCACTCCAAAAACAAAACCTGATGACGGGAGAAGATGATGCCGAGAAAAGATATCGCTTAAGAGAATCCCGCGATTTAATGCGAAAAGTGATGGTAGGGGGCATCATTAGCACTGTGTTGGTCATAGGTTCACTGCCCATGATGACAGCGTTGCACTTACCCGTTATCCCAGCATGGTTGCACAATCCTTGGGTACAGTTGATACTCACTACCCCAGTACAGTTTTGGTGTGGTTACTCCTTCTACATCAATGGTTGGAAAGCTTTAAAACATCACGCTGCTACAATGGATACCCTAATTGCTTTGGGTACAAGTGCAGCGTATTTTTATTCGCTATTTCCCACCTTATTTCCCAGCTTTTTCATCAATCAGGGGTTAACACCAGATGTGTATTATGAAACTGCTGCTGTCGTTATTACCCTAATTTTGCTAGGAAGACTATTTGAAAATCGCGCTAGAGGACAAACTTCAGAAGCTATCCGCAAGCTGATTGGTTTGCAAGCTAAAACAGCGCGTTTGATTCGCAATGGACAAGAAGTAGATGTCCCAATAGAAGAAGTAATTATTGGAGATGTAATACTGGTTCGTCCTGGTGAGAAAATTCCTGTTGACGGGGAAGTAATTGAGGGAGCATCCACAATTGATGAAGGGATGGTGACAGGGGAAAGTGTGGCTGTCAAAAAGCAACCAGGCGATGAGGTGATTGGAGCTACCATCAACAAAACTGGGAGTTTCAAGTTTCGGGCGACACGAGTTGGAAGTGATACAGTGCTGGCGCAGATTGTCCAATTAGTACAGCAAGCTCAGGGTTCCAAAGCTCCAATTCAGAGATTAGCAGACCAAGTAACTGGATGGTTTGTGCCTGCGGTAATTGCGATCGCCATCCTTACCTTTATCATTTGGTTTAATTTTACAGGCAACGTTACTTTGGCGCTGATCACCACAGTTGGGGTACTAATTATCGCCTGTCCTTGTGCGCTGGGTTTAGCCACACCAACTTCTGTAATGGTGGGAACTGGTAAAGGTGCGGAAAATGGCATTTTGATTAAAGGTGCTGAAAGCCTAGAACTAGCGCACAAAATCCAAACAATCGTGCTGGACAAAACTGGAACCATCACTCAGGGTAAACCAACAGTCACCGATTTTGTCACCGTCAATGGTACTGCTAATGGCAACGAAATGAGGTTGGTGCAACTTACGGCATCTGTGGAACGCAATTCCGAACATCCATTGGCAGAAGCGGTTGTGAGATATGCCCAATCTCAAGAAGTGACGTTAGCAGATGTCAAAGAGTTTGAAGCAATTACAGGTAGTGGTGTACAAGGTATAGTGTCTGGTCATCTTGTGCAAATTGGTACGCAACGATGGATGTCAGAATTAGGCATTGACACCCAAGCCTTACAACAAGATAAAGAGCGTTTGGAGTATCTAGGTAAAACTGCAATTTGGATTACCGTTGACGGACAAATTCAAGGATTGATGGGTATTTCTGATGCCATCAAACCCACCTCCATACAGGCAATTCGCGCTTTGCAAAAACTGGGTTTAGAGGTGGTGATGCTCACAGGTGATAATTACCGTACCGCAGAAACCATTGCCCGTGAAGTTGGTATCGAGCGTGTTTTGGCAGAAGTCCGCCCCGACCAAAAAGCCGCTACAGTGCAAAAATTGCAATCAGAAGGAAAGATTGTAGCAATGGTTGGTGATGGTATCAATGATGCACCAGCGTTAGCCCAAGCGGATGTGGGAATGGCAATTGGCACAGGTACAGATGTAGCGATCGCCGCTAGTGACATCACACTCATCTCCGGTGACTTGCGAAGTATTGTCACTGCCATTCAACTCAGCCGCGCTACGATTCGCAATATTCGTCAAAACTTATTTTTTGCTTTCATTTACAACGTTGCCGGCATTCCAATTGCTGCGGGTATTCTCTTCCCCATCTTCGGTTGGTTGCTTAACCCCATCATTGCCGGTGCAGCAATGGCATTTAGTTCGGTTTCAGTTGTGACAAATGCCCTACGTCTGCGGAAATTTCAAGCTAAAGCAGTAGTATAAGGAGGTAGCAAATGTTAAGTAAAATAATTATTGGCAGTATAGCAAGCTTGGGATTGGCATTCAGTGTTGCTTCAGATCAAGTAGTTGCACAGATGAATCATCAAATGCCAACTACCGAGCGAGCAAAGATAACTCAGTTCCGCCGCATTGAGCAACCATTCTCGGTAAAAGGTGCAGTTACAACAGTCGGTCTGGGGTTAATCGGACTAGAAATCTGGTGGTTTCTCCTAAGTAAACCAAAGTCCCAAAAAGCCGAAGCCCATGATGGTATTCAAGAAGTTGGTATTACTGTAGATGGAGGCTACGAACCTAGTCGAATTCTAGTCAATGCAGGTCAAAGAGTCCGCCTTAATTTCCTACGTCGTGACCCTAGTAGTTGTCTTGAAGAAATACGCCTACCTGATTTCCATATCGCCAAAAACCTACCACTCAACGAAGTCACATCCGTTGAGTTCACACCCGACAAAGCTGGTAATTATACTTTCAACTGCGGTATGAATATGTTCCGAGGAGTTATAGAAGTTCAACCTACTGACTCCACTGCAAAAGCAACTCCAGTAACTACTACTCAGCAGATCCAACCAGAGCTTTCTTTGCCTACAGAGTCAGCAACAAAAGCAGTAAAAACACCAGAAGGCACTCAAGAAGCGACTGTTACGGTTGAAAAGGGTTATAAACCGGAGCGAGTAATTGTAGAGGCGGGACAACCAGTAAGATTGGACTTCCAACGTCACAATCTAAGCAAGTGCTTTAATAAATTGCTAATACCGGACTTTGACTTAGCCGTTGACCTTGCTCCTAACCAAACCACTTCAGTGGAATTTACTCCTAAGTATCCTGGTGAATATGAGTTCACCTGCGGTATGAAAATGTATCGTGGTGTTGTGGAAGTAAAACCTGCCACATAATCCAGTAGCAAATAATTAGCAAGATGATCCTGTTCTCACTTGACTCTCCAGCTAACTGGAGAGTTTAAGATAAGGTAAATAAACTTATTTAACATGAGAGCAGCTAAGTATGTTAGTCCAAGAAGCACCAAAACTCATTGGTAATGTTGCTAAGTCTAGCGGTGTACCAATTAAAACTATTCGCTACTATGAAGAACTTGGTCTACTCAAATCATCAGCAAGAACAGAAGGTGGATTTAGATTATTTAACTCTGATATTTTGGAGCGACTGCACTTTATTAAACGCGCTCAAAGCTTAGGATTAAGCTTGTCAGAGATTAAGGAATTTTTAAATGTTCATGATAGAGGGGAGTTACCTTGTGAGCATATTAAAATTAAACTAGAAGATAAGGTAAAAGTTATTGATGAACAAATTCAGCAATTACTGATTCTGAGGCAAGAATTATCAGGATTAGTTTCTGGTTGGGAAGCAATACCTGAAAATCCTGAACAAACAATTTGTCCTATTATTGAAAGAAATTAAACAATCAAGCTGTCCGTTTGATTTTTTGTCAGCATATCAACGCATTAATCTAAGTTGATATGCTGATTTTATATTGATATAAATTATTTCTAAATAAATTAGTTGTTTTTTCAATTTTACCTCTTGACTCTCCCGTAAGCTGGAGAGATTAAACTAATTTAAGTTGAGTAGATTAATCGTATATCTACTCAACGATTTTCAGAAAATTAGTTATCCTAAATAAGGAATTTAATCCTATGACGCTGCAACTAACGGTTCCCAAACTGGCTTGTTCTGCTTGCGCGAATACTATCACCAAAGCAATTCAATCAATTGATTCTACAGCAACAGTGCAAGCTTATACAAAAACAAAACTTGTTAGTATAGAAACTCAAGCACCTGAAACTAAAATTAAAGAAGTAATAGCTGCTATAGGCTATCCATCTGTTTAGGCTTTTGAGTTTTTTATACTATTAGCAATTAGCATTTGACTAATTCCTGATAGTCAAATATCCATTTCAGAAAAGTCCTTCTGCTTTTAGCAAGAGATGTGACTTATATGGGCTTGCTTTTTCTGATTCCACTGACGATTGGTCTAGGAGTTAGTTATCTGTTTAAAAATTCTGTTAACGACATGGCGGAACTAACAAGTTTATTTACAGTTGCTTGCCTAATTGTCAGTTTAATCTTAGCACCTTGGCAACTAAAGGTTGTAGTTCTAATGCTTGCCATCTTGACTCCCAGACGAATTCAGACTTTTGAATAACTTCAATTATTAAAAAATGGAGCAAAATCAATGAATCGATTTCTAAATGCAATTGCTATAACTACTACTTTGATACTGGCTCAAAGTTGCTCCTTATTACTTAGAGACGAAGGGAAACCAATATCTGCTGCGACACATCAGTATGAGGAGCATTCAATGGGTGAGATAAATCACAGAGAACATTCCACAAGTGGCGCGGGTGATGGGAAGAAAGCATTTACTCTGGCAAAACTCAAAGTTTCAAGCATCATAACCCCCAATAAAAGTATTCCGATAGTGATTGACGTTCAAGATTCGGATGGGAAAGCGATAGCAAATTTTGACACTTTCCAAGAAAAGCTCATGCACCTCATTCTTGTCAGTGATGATCTTCAGTTTTTTAGTCATCTTCATCCCACATATAAAGGAAATGGGCAGTTTGAAGTTGCAACCCGTTTTCCGCAAGCAGGCAGTTACACGTTTTTTAGTGACTACAAACCTGCTGGTCAAACAGAACAAGTCTCAGTATTGAAAACACAAGTTCCTGGAAACAGTATTGCTGTGCCAGAAATTGACCTAAATCGCAGTAAAACGTTCAATGATACTAAAGTCAATCTCACTGTTTCTGAACCCACTGTGAAAGCAGGTAAAGAAGTCACTTTGATGTTTAAATTACAAGATGCTTCTAACAATCAATTGCTTACAGACTTGCAGCCATACTTGGGAGAAAGAGGACATTTAGTCATTTTACGCCAGTCAACCCCATTAAAAGCAGAAGATTATATTCATGCTCACGCGCTAAAAGATACCCCTGCTGGACAGGTTCATTTTATGACTAGCTTTCCTCAACCAGGAAAGTATAAACTCTGGGGTCAGTTTAATCGCAATGGCAAAATCGTCACAGCTGATTTTTGGATAAATGTTGTTTAATTTAGCTGATATTTTATCAGTATAACGAGAAGTGCAAAACTCTTGTGTTTTTAACTTTATATGTACACAGTACTCTATGCGAATTTACCACCCAAATGGGTGGTAAATTCCTCATAATTCGCAAATGCTTTATGCAGTGAATGAGAACAATACTGTCTTTCAATCGCAGAATGAAGGTAAGACCTGGAAAGAGTTAAATTAACTATCTATTCTCTACGTAAGACCTTTATTTAGATTGGCGTAAGCGGCGAAACAGCCATTTAAATGGGGAAAAAGAGCGATCGCTGTTTAGGTGGATAACATTAAACGGTAGTTCGATGGTAAAAGTAGTACCTTTACCTAATTCGCTTTGCACATTCAAACTACCCTGGTGTACCTGAACAATTGCAGAGGCGATCGCCAATCCTAATCCAGAACCACCAGTGCTACGAGAGCGATCGCTATTCACGCGATAAAAGCGATCGTAAATTCGAGTCAGTTCCTTCTCTGGGATACCAATACCCGTATCATGAACCCTAATCACAGCATAATGGTCACTACAACTCAGGCAAACCGTAACCTCCCCTCCTTTGGGTGTATACTGAATTGCATTGACAATTAAATTAGAAACCAAACGATAAAGCTGGTCACTATCACCGACAATATTTACTGGCTTATTTATCTTGATGCTAGATTGCAGCATTACGCCTGCTGCAATTGCCATTGCTTCAAATTCCTCAACTAAATCACTGACAATATCATTTAGACAACATTGTTCTAGTTGTATTGGCAAGTGTTGCCTATCTAGACGAGCCAATAATAATAAATCTACAACCAAAGTAATAAGTCGCTGATTCTGACGGTGGATAGTTCGCAGAATATCCCGCGTTTCTTCTTCATCCAGTTGCGGCATTAAGAGCGCTGATTCTACCGTTGCGCCTGTTGCAGCTAAAGGCGTTCGCAATTCGTGTGCTGCATCTGCTGTAAACTGTTGAATTTGTCGATAAGATTGATAAATTGGCTGCATAGCTAATCCTGATAGCCACCAACTAGCAACTGCAACCATAGCCATTGCGATGGGCAATCCCAAACCTAAACTTAATTTCACACTATCCAGATAACGATTAAATTCTTCAAGACTTCGCCCCACTTGCATATAGCCCCAATCCCGATGATCTTGGGTGTGTAGCATTAAAGAATTTTGATGATAATCATTGCCTTTGTTGTCTTTGAGAAATAACCATTTTTCATTCCTGAAGACAGTAGACAGTCCTTCTGGATAATTGCCAGTAGTAGCAATCAAGCGTCCTGAAATATCAAAAAAACGCACATAGTAGTGATCTTTATTAACTACACCAAGAAAATGGCGTTTAGTATCTGACTGCTGTTGAGTACAGCCGGCTCCAATTCTACATAGATTTATATTTGGGAATAGCTGCTGTACAACAGGTTCCAAACTCCCAGGTTGCCTGAGCTTAAATTCAATAGTGTCATGAAGTGTTCCGGCTACAGACTCAATTTCACTGTCTAAGGCCACCACATGGGCATAGAAAACAGCTCTGTAGAAACCAAAAGCACAAACACTTAAAATTGAACCCATGACGAGGGCATACCACAGAGCTAAACGAACACGAGTTCCTCGAAACAGTTTATTTTGATTCATTAGTCACATTCAGACGATATCCCATACCGTGCAAAGTTTCAATCGGGTTAGCGCAGTCAAAGCAGGCTAGTTTGCGACGCAACAAACGTACTTGCGCTGCTACCACATTGCTAGCAGGTTCTGCACTCACTTCCCAAAGCTGATTGCGAATCTGTTCCGTGGTAACAATTTGATTGGGGTGCTTCATAAAATATTCCACCAGTTGGAATTCTTTATTAGTTAAAGAAATTTCCTGTTTTTCCCCTGTCGTATTTTGACCGACAACTGTACTATTGCTGTAATCTAAAGTAAAGTTACCAACGGTTAGTTGTTGAGGTTGTAAGTGGGGATAACGCCGCTGCAATGCCCGCAACCTTGCCAGTAATTCTGCCATTCCAAAAGGCTTCACCAAGTAATCATCAGCACCCGCATCTAAACCAGTAACTTTATCTTCCATGCTATCTCTAGCTGTGAGCATCAAGACAGGCAGAGAATTTCCTTCTAAACGCAACCTTTTACACAATTCCAAACCAGTAAATCCTGGGAGCATCCAATCTAAAATCGCCACTGTATATTGTGCCGAACTATTTTCTAAATATGCCCATGCGTCATTACCATCCATTACCCAGTCAACTAAATATTTTTGTTGCTTCAGCGTTCGCTTAATAGCAGCGCCCAAATCTGACTCATCTTCGACTAGCAGTATCCGCATATCAAATTGAAAGGTAAGAGGTTCGTGGCAATTTTGTGAAATCAGCATAGTTAATAACAGGGTTATCCCTTAGAAACAGATTGACAGAAGTTTATGAAATTAGGATGAAATTTTGGGTTATTAAATAATGTATACGAGCAAGCTATCTAAGAGTATAAAGAGATGCCACGCCTTGGTAGTAGATAATCTATAAGAAAAACTCAGTACATTTTATTGCTCGATTGGTGTGAGTGATACTCAGTTAGAGAAGTTAACAAGTCTAACTAATTACAATAGGTCTACTGAGTTATTTTTTATTCTGACAGGTAACGATGAAATCAAGATGAAATATTAAGTCAGCTCATAAAATCTCTAATTGCACTTAACCCCAACTACAATACACAAATCAAAAGCTAGGGTTTTGATTTAGTTTATGTACTAACAAATAAGTATTAGTTTGGCTACTGGTTCCGAAAAAGCTACTGTAGCTTTTCTGTTGTTAATGGAAACCGTTGTCGAAATTTTTTGACTTAATTTATTTTGGACTTCAATTCCTTTATCAATACTTACCCCCTCTAGTAAATAAATCGTCAATTCTGAAAGAGCTTTACCTTGGACATGAACATCAAACTTATGAATAGCATCTTGAGTACGAGCATTATTAGGAACAGCAGCACTATTTCCGAGAGGGGAAAATTTAGCATCATTTGGATTTTTCGCCCAAGCAGTAGGAACTGAAGATCCAATAAATAAGGTAAAGGCAAATGTGTAAATCAGCTTTTTCATCAATATTTTCCTTCTTTTGTTAATCGGTAATTATCTCTATATCTATAATTGTGAAAGGTATTGATGAAATACAGATAAAATCTTTTTATCTTACGTAAGATTTAAAATATAGTTGTTAATTATCAATAATTTAAAATTATTAATAATATTTGGAAAATTGTGTTAAAAAATCAAAAAAGCTCCTGAGATTTAACTTATCGATAAGTTAAATCTCAGAAACTTTATTTATTGAATAGCGCTAAGTTTAAGGATTTATACGAAATCTAGCTACACCTATAGGTATTTCTGCATTAGTGCCAACAAGATTAGCAGATAGATGGTAGACAGGGCCATTACCAAGAAATGGTTGTTTGACATTCTTGATGTCAATTTTTAATTTAGTATTAGGGACAATTGGTTCTGTAAAAGCTAACAGTATAGTTTTGCCATTTACAGAAACATTAGTATTAATTTTGCGACCATTTTCTTCGTTTATAACAACATTATTAGTATCATAACTCCACCTGACAGTATTTGGAACTTGAATTTTTAACTGCGAAACACTCTTGCTATTTTTGGGAACGTGTACTCGCAAAGTATGTCTAACAGCCGACCAGCGAGTCTGAGGAAATTGAGAGTTACCATCAACATGAGGAACATTACCATCGTCTTCATTAGCACTTGCATAGTTGGCAGGAATTAAAAGTGCAGCAGCTAGAGTAGATATAGCAACGTAAACTAGCACTTTCTTCATGTTTTCTCCTCACTTAATTATTAATGTCAGCAAATCAAAATGAACCTGTGATAAATCAATACGTAACAATCTGGTAAAACTAAAATTAACTACCTTCTATGTTTCTTAATTTTCACAAGGTAAAAAAAAGATTAGGTGTAAAGGTTTTAAGTTTTTACACTCTTATACCTTGTAATCCCAACATTTTCAAAAATTTCTATGAAAAGTCAGTCTACGCTTACACGTTAATTAAAAGAAGTTAGAAATATTACCGTTAACTTGTTTACCGTTTGAAGTCCAAAAGGTATACTTACCTTTATTGATAAGTTTGGCAGGTCTAAATGAAATCAAGATGAAATTTTTGATGAATGTCAAAATTTAAGGATTAAAATGTAGGGAATTGAGCTACACCAACGGGAATCTCTATCTCACTACCAACAACCTTTGCTGAAAAGTGGTATACAGAAGCTGGTCCTGTCACTGGTTGTTGAACTTGATTAAAATTAACTAAGAGTTTAGTGTTAGAAATAATCTTTTCAGGGAAATCTATAATAATCTGTTTGCCATTGACGGAAATATTAGTATTAATTTTCTGACCATTTGCATCGAAGACATCAATGTTATTACTCACTGCTACAGTAGATGGAGTTTCAATAATAAGTTGGGAAAGATGGTTGTTGCTTTGAGGGATGTTTAACCGAAAAGTATGTTTGACAAGCCGCCAACTATTAGCAGGATATTGCAAGTTATTATCAATATTAGTCTCTTTAGCACTTGCATGACTAAGGGAAAAGAAAGCTGTAGTGGCAAGAGCAAACACTGTACTTGTGTAAATCAATGTTTTCTTCATCTGGAATTTATAAATATTTTTTATGTAAAATAAGCTACACGGCTTTGCTTATTGAACGAACCTTTACATTATGAGTTTGACAGGTCACGATGAAATCAAGATGAAATTTTGGCTGGTTTGGGAAAATTATTCATTGATGTTATGGTAGGTAGCCAAAGATGGAGGAAAACTGCGGTTGATGTAGCGAAAAATCCAATATTTGAAAATTGTATTTATGACAAATTGGACAGTAGCAATAAATAGTAAAATCAGACTTTTATTTTCTGGAAGACCAAAATGCTTTGAGGTGTTTTCTAAAATTATTTCCCAACATAGTAGAGTGATAGCCGACAAAAATATATAAAAAACTTCCTGCTTTAGACAGGATTTAATGCTGGGATAAATTCCTAAATTTAAATTTTATAATGAGAGAGCAAGTCAGGTCAAGATATAGAGTTTAATTTTGAATATAAAGTTGGAGACAATCAGAAATATTTGGAATTTTTAATAATTAATCATTTTTTTAAATTGATAA
>NZ_JAAGOG010000137.1:0-23133 GCF_010747425.1 Nostoc sp. UIC 10630 | reverse complement strand
GCCCCTAAAAGAAATTAGGTCACTTTCTCTTGCCTTCTATATCATTGCTACTAAATGCCAATTAGTCCAAACTCAAGGTAATACTCGGTTGGGGTTCGGTTTCTGGTGGAGTGTCAGCTAAAAATTCTGAATTTCCCCGTATAATACTTGGTAGAGTATTATGCTTAACAATGTGTTCTAAATAATCAGCACGGGTTAAGCCAAAACATTCAGAAGCAATACCAATAGCTTTCCAAGTATCATCTGTTAGTCGCAAAGAGCGCACTTCACGATAGTCATCATTCTTAAGCGCAAACTTTCCTTGAATATCCCGTTTGAACATCAACTTTACCGTGTATTACATCGTAAGTTTAACCGAGAAAGGCGATAATTAACCATGTATTACACGGAAGAGGAGACATTTTTCTTGACGTTTGAGCAACAAGTAATCACGGGTATGCCTAGCACACAGTAGCGTCTGCCAGCCTTGCAAAGTGTGAGCAGCGAGTTTTAGCCCTTGGTATCTTCTCCAACCACGCAAAAACTCGACTTAGATTAATAGCAGCAGCTGTGAGAATATGCTGTAGATGAGTTTTCGCTAGCCCAATGTAACGAGAATCGCGCAGTTCAAATGCTCGGACTCCTTGAGAGATAGTTCCTTCAATGCCGGAGCGCAGTGCATACTGTTGTTGAAACTGTTTAGTTTTTTGCCGCTCTCTAGCTTTCTGGAGAGCTTCGTAATCAGATTGCACCTGTATTGTTAAGCCTCGTGCCTGAGTTTTTGCACGAGTACACTGGGAGCGCACAGGACAAACTAAACAATCTGTGGTACGAAAGCTAACACGAATTATTGGGTTGCCATCAGCGTTTTGAGTTTGTTTCCAACGGCTACTGCTCTTGCCTTGAGGACAATAGGCAGTTTCTTGGTTCCAGTTGATTTGAAAATGGGATAAATCAAATCCCAAACCTGCAAATGATTGCCATCCGACATCAACAGGTACTGGACCCAACAGATCAATGTCATAGTCCTGTTGGGAATGAGAAAGCAACTGTCCACTAGTGTATCCTTGATCTACTAAATGTTGCTCAGGTAAAAGTTCTTTCTCTGCGAGAGCTTGATGGATTGAGGGTATCACTGTTTGGTCTGGACTAGTAGCGGTAGTTGTGACTACATGAGTGATGATTTGTGGCCCATCTTCATCACAACTTTCTGTCAGATGCACTTTATACCCTGTCCAGTTAGTAGCGCGTTTAGTGCTATTACGTGCTTCTATTTCATAAGCCGACCAAATTCTCACAGATGAGGGTGGACCATCTTGTTCATTGCGTAACTCGATTTTATCCGTGGGCGCATGATATTGTTGTAACCAAACAAGACGTAGGACTTCTATTGCTGGCAGCTTTCTGAGAAACTGTGGAGATGTTTCTGTATAAATGGCATCAAGTAAACGAAAGCCATCAGCCCCCATTAGAGTAGCCAATGCTTCTCTCTCTGGTGCGGTTTTTGGCAGTCGATATTCTTCAAAACGTTTTGTATATCGGTCATACCACTCAATAGGAGCGATGAATTTTAGCCAACTTGGGTCAGCTTCTGCCACCGCATTAAGTGCATAACGTAAGGTTTCACCTAAATGTTCTAATCGGTTCGACGCTCTGACTGCTGCCACAACATGGGTAGAGTCGGTGCGTTGTTTTCCCCTTGCTGAAAGCAGTTTCATGTCTTGAAATCTTGTGAGCATTTTATCTAGTATTTGCTGCTCGATACCCCCACAGATCAGTCGGTCGCGGAATTCACTTAAAACACTAAAATCAAAGCCTGAGTCTGTTAATTCTAACGATAAAGCATATTTCCAATCAATCCTTGCTCGTACTGAAGAAGCTGCTTGTCTATCAGACAGGTTTTCTAAGAATTGCATTATCAGTATCATTGCTAATCGCCAAGGTGCTTGTGCTGACTGCCCCCTTAGAGGATATACAGATGCAAAGTCTTCATCCTGAAACAAGATTCCCAGTTCGTCGCGCAGGCGCATATATAAATTACTTTTTGGAAATGCGGCCTTAGCTACACGTACCGTTTCATCGGGAATAGGAGGAATTTCTTCAGGATGTAAACACATATACTACCTCCACAAGTATTTCTTCTAGTTTATTGATAATTGAGGCAGTTAACTTAGTTTTTTTCTTCTCATGTAATACACGGTAAGCTAGAGTTATTATTCCCGTGTATTACACAGTAGATTTACCGCTTTTATGTTAAGTAATATTTCGCCAACGGTATCCGGCGGGCGGTTACGCCATCGCAGTTAACGTCTGTGGCGTTAGTTCATCCTGATAACGTCCCAGCTTACAATGCTATGATTGCCACTCAACTCATCCCCAGCGATCGCAAGATTACTTCAACTCAAGTGATGGAGATTGCTGCACAATCACCAGTCGGTCGTCGGTCGAGCAGTTTATTACGGCGGCATCAATGAATGGATACCAATGCCTCTGTTAAAGAATTTCTCTGGTTATGACCGGGATACCAAAAACTTTATTGACTCTGCACCAAGTAATAAGCAAACCTCTCAAGCTGAAACTAAGGAGTCTTGCACATCAACAACCCAAGCTCAACAAATGTTGGCGCTCTTAGAGAAGACGAAAGCCAATTCTATTGATGAGTTCATCCAAAGCGAGTTGAAATTAGACGGAGTTCCACCAGAGCTGATCCGAAAAGGAATTGAAAAATTACTCCAAAATTCTCCAATTAAATATAAGTTCAATGCTTGGAATAATGAAAACTGAGAATTTACATCAGGAGAAAAATATTCAACCGAGCGTTTCATCAAAATTTTCAAGCCGTTTTGATAATAACCCATTTCGACTTTCTGGTATTCTTTAGATATTTGTCAGCATAGCGGAAAGCTGCTGCCTTATCGTATTTTGCTATATTCAGTGCTTGTAACAATACCTCTAAAGGAATTGCCACCTGTGTGAGCTTTTCGGCTAATATTACTGACTCTTCTTCTGTTGCTGCTACTGTCGCTTCTAATGGTTCAAATTTTATTTGCTTATTTATACGGTTATCTAACATTGTAGTATTAGTCATAAATGCACCTTCAAAACTTGTATAATGCAGTTTTACTGAAAGGCAGCAAGAATGAATCCGTGTTTATGCGGGACTTATTAATCAGCTAACTTCATGAATCCGCATAATTGCCGTAGCGAGCGCATCTTAATGAAAAATTTCGTTCACCATCTTTTTCCCAGATGGAAATTATTTCAAACACTCGTATATTTTCTCCCGTCCAAACTTGATCTAGTAACCGCAAATTTTCATAGGGTTTTCGCACGAAAAAAAACTGCGTTTGAGCGCTGATTATGACTCAACCAGGATTTAGCTTGAACTAACGATTCCTTGGAAAAGTGCGGAAAATCTCAAGTTTAATCACGTTTAAATCTAAATATAATTATTATCAATTTTTGGCTCAATTCAATTTTGATTTAATAGCAAAGATAAAGTTGTTAACAACTCTGATAATGTAAAGGGTTTCGGTAAAAATGCTTTGACGCCAGCGCTAGTAGCCTCAGCTATTTTTTCATTGGTAGCTAGGCCACTCATAGCAATAATTTTGAGATGTGGATTAATCTTTTGTAAAGTACGAATAGTTATAATGCCATCCATATCAGGCATCATTAAATCTATTAACGCCGCACTAATTGTATTTTTATGTTCGACATATACTGAGATTGCCTCAACACCGTTATTAGCACTTAAAATTTGATAGTTATAATTGAAAAGCGATGTTTGAGTAATTTGTTGAAATGAGAGTTCATCATCTACAACTAAAACAACCTCTCCATTACCTTTAAGTAGTTCATAGTCCTCTGTTAATACTTGTTGCTGTTGTGGATCTGTGAATGCTGGGAAATATATTTGAAATTTGCTACCTTGACCTACTAAGCTTTCAACATTTATGAATCCGCCATAAGTTTTAACAATTCCCATAACTGTTGACAGTCCTAAACCTGTGCCTTTACCAATTTCTTTGGTTGTAAAAAATGGCTCAAAAATTCGTTCTAATACTTCGGGGGCAATTCCAATACCAGTATCGATAACGGAAACCGTAACATAATAACCAACTTTTGCCTCAAAATACTTTTGAGCAGAGAATTCGTCAATAAACTGATTGGCAGCAGAAATTTTCAAAGAACCGCCATAAGGCATAGCATCACGAGCGTTAATGCACAAATTCATCAGTACTTGTTGTAATTGGGTGGGGTCTGCATAGACAGACCATAAATCTAGAGGTAATTCAATAGTAAATTCAATTGACTTGGGAAATGTCTGTTGGATAATGTACTGAATTTCAGCAACTATGTGCTTGAACTGGAAAATGATCCGCTTGCTCGATACACCTTTAGCAAAAGATAATACTTGTTTAATTAAATCAGCCCCACGCTGAACATTAGTATATAACATCTTGAGCAATGGCTGAGTTTGCGGATCGGAAAATTTTTCCTCTAACAATTCTAAGGACATTAATATGGGTGAGAGAAGATTGTTTAGGTCATGAGCAATTCCACTAGCTAATCTTCCAATGCTTTCCAATCGTTGAGCGCGGAGAAATTGTTGCTCTAGCTGTTTTTTCTCCGTAATGTCGGTGTTAACTATGAGGATAGATTGGGTTTGTCCAAATTGATTTTGTACCATTGTCCAGCGACTAGCAACGATAATTTCTCTGCCAGATTTGGTAACTTGCTCTAACTCACCTTGCCAAGAACCAGTTGCTCCGGT
Organism: Nostoc sp. UIC 10630; assembly: GCF_010747425.1. Lineage (NCBI taxonomy): Bacteria > Bacillati > Cyanobacteriota > Cyanophyceae > Nostocales > Nostocaceae > Nostoc > Nostoc sp. UIC 10630. The sequence continues at coordinate 18,377 of NZ_JAAGOG010000137.1, read as the reverse complement.
AGTGTTGAGGCCTTCTAAAAGTTGTGATGCTGCTGCACGACAATAAAACTCATCAGTTTTCTTACCCAAGCTTTCTTCTCTTGTCCAACCATATAAGTATTCAGCACCTCGACTCCAAAAAAGGATACGTTTTTCTAAATCATGAACAATAATCGCATCAGTCGCAACATCAATTAATGCAGCTTGTTCATGGATCTTTTCTTGGGCTTGCTTGCGCTCAGTGATGTCTCTAGAAATTCCACAGACTGCGTAAGGAATACCGTTGGCATCATGTAACGGAAACTTGATAGTAATGTAAGTATGGACTTCTTCTGCATGAGTTACAGTCTCTTCTACTTCAATAGCTTGATTTTCTTGAAACACCTGTTGATTATTCGTTGCGAAAGTATCGGCAACTTCAGATGGCCAGACTTCATAGATGCTCTTGCCGATTAGAGTTTCTGGAGTCGTGGACAGTAGGTTTGCATAACTGCGATTTCCCAAAATATGTTTATTTTGTGAATCGATTAAGTAAATGACAGCAGGCGAGTTATCAAGAATTGTTTGCAGATGCTGTTGCGTTTCCCACAGAGCAAGTTCGGCTTTTTTACGAGCGCTTACATCAATAGCTGTACCTAAAATCTGCACAGACAAGCCATTTCTATCTCTTGTAAACACACACTCGCGGCTATGTAACCAACGCCACTGACCATCGGCATGTTTCATTCGGTATTCAATTTCGATTACTTCCTCATCTTGCAAGGTTTGGAAAGTCTGTAAGTGTGCGTTAATTCGGTTGATGTCATCTGGATGAATCAGACTCGGTAGTACTTTTTCTTTCATTGATTGAACAGCACCAGAGCTATAACCAAGGATCTCCAGCATTTGGTGATTTATATAAACATTGCGCTGTTCAATCAAATCATAGATATATATAATGTCTGGTGTTGTTTCTACAATTTTCTGTGCAATATTCTGCTTTTGTTGAACTGCTGCTTCTGCCTGCTGACGTTCCATGAGTTCGGTTTGTAATTGTGCCAAAAGCGTAGATTGCTCAATGGCAATTGACAGTTGCTCCGCAACAGTTTTTGCTAATTCGATATCTTCGTTGTACCAAGGTAAAGATTGCCTGTTTCTTAACAGGCTCAGACTACCCCAAATTTGAGAATTAAAATGTAAAGGCACTAGTAACCATTTACCGCCAGAAGTTTGCGCCAGTTGACCATTAATTTCATCACTACAACAACTAGGGTCTTCTAATTGAACAATTTCTAAGCGCTTGAGTCGCTTGGTAACTTGATTGCCAATATCAGGAATGGATGTGCCTAAAGCTGTGGGTAAATTTGAGTTTTGGCGATACTCTGTAATGTGCAACCATATCTGCTGTTGTGGTAGGTATTGCACGATTACAGCTTGTTGGGCTGGTATTAGTTGAGCAATTTCTTTAACTGCTGTAGAAAAAATAGTTTCTAAGCCTAGACAATTACGAATACTTTGGATGACTCGATTGAGAGCTTGTTCTCGTTGCCATAGGTGCTGTGTTCGTTGATATAGTTGACTTTGTTGTAGAGCGACTGACAGTTGCGTAGCCAATTGCACCAGGAAATCAATCTCCCACTGCTGCCATTGGCGTGGCTTTTGGCACTGATTTATGAGCAGCAACCCCCATAATTGTTCATCTTGGAGAATAGGTACTACTAAGCTGGCTCTAATTTCTAATTCAGCTAGGAAATCAACCTGACGCGCACATAAGTCTGCTGTATAGATATCTGCTATGGCTTGGATACGGTTTTGTTCATAAAGCTTACGTCTGTTTGAGTCAGCAAAATATGAATCTGTAATTGTTTGACCTAAAATAGAAGTAATATTTTCAGCAGTTGATTCTACTGTCACAACTCCGCTCCAATCTGCTTGAAAGCGGTAGACAAAGACTCGCTCGGCTTGTAGAAACTTCTGTATTTCTTGTACTGCGATGTTGAGAATTTCTCTTATATCTAAACTCTGACGAATACGCCCAGCAATCTGAGCAATTAATTGTTCCCTTTGAGTCTGCTGTTGTAGCGCTACTTGTTGAGCTTGCTGCTGAGATACTAAATTTTCTAACTCGGAAAAACTTTGCCGCAGCGTCACTAATTCTTCAATGATTTGCTGTTTGGTCTTTTGCTCATCTCTCATAGCTTTACGAATATCAAATAGTTTTATAAATGACAGGCAGTAAATGTGCAAACAAGACGATCTTTGACCACTATACATGAATGTCAAAGTTTATAAAGCTTTCTCAATCTTGATTTCCGAATTTAGGAAAATCTCCAAGGCTATTACTATATCTACTTTCTAGCCTTTCAGTCTTTTGTTAAGAAAAATGTGACTAATGCATAAAACTGGCTGCGATCGCTATCATTAGCTTGACATTACTTGGCTTCTTATATACATAAAAATAGGCTTATACGCAGCTATCTATATACCTGACTTTTCCCGTTATGTCTCGAACAGCAAACTGATAAAGGGTTTAGGGAACAGCACCGCATATAAAGGAAGTATTTATTATAGTGGTGCGGCATATTTGAGAAGTCTACTGTAGAAGGACGAATTATTTGACCAGAACGGCGGATTGTTTGCCATCAATCTAAATTTTCTAAGTTTCCTGTTCCAGGAATTTCTATAACTTCATGCCAGAAATCCTAAAAATTAGATCCTGAATGCTTACATATCACCTGTGCTGCTATTGAAAGGTTAACCAAAATATAGTCAGCAATTCCTAAACGAGACATTTGGAGCTGAGACTGATTATCCTGATCTATCAAAATCGTTTTATACCCTGCACTATGTTCAGCTTCTATATCACCAATAAACCAAGAATTTGGTAAATCTATATTTTTAGTCTATATAATTTGCTCTTTATGAAGTAAAATCGCATCAACTCAACCCAAAACATCTTTACTACTTTTAGAATTGGGATTATCGGTATTTTAACTTTAAGAACTTATGGGATAATGAGCAATATTCCCACGAGAGAAAAATTCTTGTTGAGGTAGATTGAATGCCTGTTACCTACGAACTTAGAGATTATCAACATCAGTGGATAAAAGATATTTGGAATTCTTGGGAGAATGGTAATAGGCGAGTGCTTGCACAACTCCCGACAGCCGCCGGAAAAACGGTGTGTTTTGCACATATTTCTCATAAATTCTTTGACCAAGGAAAGCAAGTTTTAGTCATTGCCCATCGGATTGAGTTGATATCTCAAGCTGCCGAAAAACTAGAGCAGATTATCGGTGAACCAGTTGGGATTATCAAAGCAGGTGTTCTGGCTAATCCGGAACGGAGAATCCAAGTTGCTAGCGTTCAAACGTTGAGCAGACGAGAGGTATTAGAGTTGCCAATTAACATTGGACTTTTGATATTAGATGAAGCGCATCATGCAACTGCTTTATCTTATCGGCGATTAATTGAACATTATGAAAGCGCTCAAATATTAGGTGTAACTGCCACTCCCCAGAGAATTGACGGTCAAGGTTTTGATGATTTATTTGATGATTTGGTTATTGGCATTGACACGGCTTACTTAATTCAGGCTGGGTATTTAAGTAAGTTTCGATTATTTGCAACGAATCAAACTATTTCTACTCTTGGAGTTGCAAAATCTCGTGGAGATTTCAGAGCCAAAGAGTTAGCGATTGCCGTCACTAGCCAGATTGGTGTTAGTGAAATCCTTGAGAATTACTTTAAATATGCACGAAATCTTCGTACAGTTATTTTCGCTTGTAGCTTAGAACATTCTCGTGCCCTGGCTGAGGAATTTTCTCGTAATTATATTAGTGCTGAACATTTGGATGGGAAAACTCCTTCACAAGAGAGATTAGAAATATTGCAGCGTTTTCGCAATGGCACTACCCAAGTAATTACTAATTATGAAATCTTAACCGAGGGCTTTGATTGTCCTAATATTGAGTGCGTCTACTGTGTCCGTCCGACTGAAAGCTCTACTCTCTGGCTGCAAATGCTGGGGCGGGTTCTAAGAACTTACACTTTAAAACCAACTGCGGTAATTATTGATATTACCGATAATTGGAAAAAGCATGGGCTTCCTGATGAAGCCCGCAAATGGACTTTATTGCCTGAAACTATATCAGAAATACAAAACAAAGGCTTAATTCAATGTGAGCATTGCACCCATATTTTTAAACCGCTAACTGATGAATTAGCTAAAATTGAAGCCGAAGTTGACAACGATGGAGTGCTGATTCAACATCACCAAGCTATTTGTCCAAGCTGTGGTGAAACGATTGATTTTACTACTAAGGAGAATCCTACAAAGCCAAATTTTAGCAGAATCAGACTTAGACAGGGTTTTAGCCTTGCTCTTACAGAAATTGACCTTTCTGTTTCTACTTACAGATTAGACTTAGTTACTGATACGATCCGAAGGCAAGGTTTACGGGGTGCGAGTCCCACTAAAATTTATAGCGCCATTTTCATCGCTTTTATTGAAAATATTACTAAATTTACTCTTGGAGATTGGCGTGAAATCGTTAAAATGGTTGAGCCATCTCAATCAGCAATTACCAAAAAAGCATGGGAATTGTATAAAGAAGCTTTTGAGCGGCATAAGAACCGCATCCTGGCTATGTCTTTTGTTGAACAGAAAAAGCTTAAACAACAAGGCAGTAGCAATGTGGCGACTAATGTAACAACAATAGAAGCCCTTGGGCAGTTAGAGAATAGTATATTCTGGGAACCAAAACCACAGGAAAAGTCATCTAAGTTCAAAAAGAATTTAGGCGATAATTATTTTCGAGTGAAGTACAAATCACAATGGAAAGAATCCTTAACTTACTGTTCAATGCTAACAGGTGATTTTTTAAACATAAATGCTGGACTATTCCATGTGGAAACTAAAGATGTATATGTAAATATCTGTATTGAGGTTAGAGAACTTCCTGGGCTAAAATCCAAACTAACAGAGATTTGTGATCCCGCAGAGATTGAATATGCCTTTACTCAAGGGTTTGGGAAGCTTGCTAAGATCGTGTTCCGGTTAAGTTGATTCCCAATGTTGGGTCAGAATTAACTTAATAATTTTCTAAATATTCATTTGCCTCCTTTGATGCCAACATCCTACCATCTGGGTGTAAGTTGAAATCAACCCCTGGCTTGAAACCTCCTTCAACTAGTTTTTGAGTCATGCTTGTCGATACATCCTTTACGGCTTGTTGATAACTTTCCTTGCCTACGTATTCTTGCAAGAACCAAACAAAATTTACATACTCTACTTGCACAAGAGCTTCTTTGAGGATTATTGCTTCATCCTCTAATTGTGCTAAGGTTAGGATTTTTTGAATTTCTTGCAGATTTTGACAAGAAATCGCTTCTATCAACTGCTGTTTTAGGAGTTCATTTTGCGAATTCATTTATCTCAATGCTCAACGGCACTTCAGTGCATTAACTATTGTACTGTTACCAATTAAATTATGTTGAGACAAATTCGTGTCATCGAGTTAAGCCTTACCCATTTTAAGCTTGCAACAAAACCGTGTTGATGTAGGCTGTAAACTCCCAGTGCTACTTCTAAGCTTAATGCTCTTTGAGTGCAAGCTTTACACCCCAATGACATTAATTTGGCATAACGACAAATAAAAAGTCACTGTACACTGGGAAATAAAATCGCTTCTTCTTGTTTCCAAGATAAGGGGAAAAGTCTGATATATATTTGAAGTCATTTGATTTTATATGGGACTTCCAGAAAATAAACTATTCCATTAACAGTAATGATAATCATTTTAAATGGGGATGAAGGGACTGCCGTCGGCAGCCCCTTCATCCCCATTTTGTAGTAATTTAAGTAATGACGCTTGTTTTTGAGTGTGGTAACTGGTGGCTATAGTATTGACTGATTCTCTCAAAAAGTTGTTAATTGAAACTGCATCTCAATTAAAGGGTGCAGCAAAGCGCTTTCTTTATGGCACAGACAGTTCAGGGCTTAGGTTTAGGGGGGCAAAGGCTTGCACAATCAGAATTAGGATGGAATCGAGACACAATTCGCAAAGGAACGAGAGAATTAAAAAGCGGTATTACTTGTGTTGATAACATGAGTGGCAAAGGGCGTTATAAAGCAGAAGAACACTTGCCAAATCTTTTAGAAGACATAAAAAATTTAGTTGACTTCCATAGTCAAACTGATCCAAGTTTTAAAAGTCAAAGACTATACACTAGACTCAGTGCAGCCGAAGTCAGAAAGCAATTAATAGAGAAGTATGGTTACAGTGACGAAAAGTTACATACCTCAGAAACAATTCGCGTCAAATTAAATAATTTAGGTTATAAGCTCAGAAGGGTAAAGAAAGTTCAACCTCAAAAAAAATCCCACAAACTGACGCAATCTTTGAGCAATTAGACATAGTTAATATTGATGCTTCGGAAGATAAGAGTGTTTTACGTCTAAGTATGGACGGAAAAGCCCGCGTTAAGATTGGCTCATTTGATCGAGGGGGTAAAAGCCGGGATGGAGCGAAAGCTGATGACCATGATTATAATCCAAAAACAACTGTAACTCCTTATGGTATCTTTCTTCCAGAGCTTGATGAGCTATTTTTGTACTTTACAGAATCGAAAGTTACAAGCGATTTTATTGTTGATATTTTAGAAGATTTTTGGTTAGAACAAAAGCATCGTTTTTCCGATATTCAAACCCTACTTCTCAATCAAGATAACGGGCCACAGAATAGCTCACGGCGTACTCAATTTATGAAACGTATAGTAGAGTTTGCCCAAAAACATCAAGTAAATATACGTTTAGCTTACTATCCGCCCTATCATAGTAAATATAATCCAATTAGATTGGACGTGGGCAGTACTAGAAAATCACTGGAATGGTAGCATTTTAGATGAACTAGAAACGGCTCTAAATTTTGCCAGCACTATGACATGGAACGGGAAACATCCAGTTGTTAAGTTAGTACACAAAACTTATGAGAATGGGGTCAAGCTTACAAAAAAAGCTATGGCTCAAATTGAAAAACAGATTGAGCGGCTAACCGATTCTACTCATGAACTTTTCCCAAATTTAGGTAATTGGTTTATTGATATTTGTTGTAGTAAAACAAAAGTTATTTGATTTTAATAACAGCATTTATTTAGCTACAAAACATACTAATCCTACACTGTTTAACTTCAAAGTAGATGACAAGTGTATAGATTCTTCATGCATAGATGAGGGGGAGAAAAGGGGTTGTCCTCGGCAACCCCTTTTCTCCCCCTTAAAATGATTATCATTCTTGAGAAAACATATTTCTTGTTTTTCTTGGAATAATTTATTCTTTGGAAGTCCCATAATAATCCCAAAAATGCGAGCGAAAATACGAGATACAGAGATTTTCTTTGATGTGGAAGGTTCTGCACTAGTGGTGGATGGCGCGAGCATCTGCTCTAAACCTGTCGCCTTTCTAATTCACGGGGGGCCTGGTGCGGATCATACTTCCTTCAAACCAACTTTCTCGACTTTAAGCCGAAAACTACAACTAGTTTATTTTGACCATCGCGGTCAAGGAAGGTCTGCCCGTGGGTCTAAAGAAACCTATACTTTAGACAATAATGTTGAAGATATGGAAGCATTGCGCCAACACCTTGGTCTGGAGAAAATTGTTGTGATTGGTAGTTCTTACGGTGGTATGGTGGCTCTAACTTATGCAGTTCGCTATCCTCAAAATGTCTCTCATCTGATTGTGATTGCCACGGCAGCCCATAGTGGCTTTTTAGAAAGAGCTAAGGAAATCTTAGCATCAAAAGGAACTGAGGAACAAAAAGCAAGCGTTCAGCGACTTTGGGATGGGAACTTTGAAAATGAGGAACAGTTAAGACAGTATTTTCAAGTGTTGGGACCAATGTATTCGCTAAAATATGATCCTATTAAGTCAGGCATTGCTTGGCAGAGGAATATTCTCTCAGTTGATGCGATTAATATTGCTTTTGGCGGTTTCCTCCGCACCTACAATATTCTTGACCAGTTACATAAAATTACTGCACCCACTCTAGTTATTGCAGGCCGGTATGACTGGATTTGCGCTCCAGAGTTTTCTGAAGAAATTGCTCAGGCAATTCCTAATGCCGATTTAAGAATTTTTGAGAATAGCAGTCATTTGATCCGCGCAGATGAGCCAGAAGCACTTTTAGATGCAATAGCCGGGTTTTTGGTTTACAAACGTTAGCTCAATTCGTATCCTTCTAATTTCATAAACTTCCTCTTGGTGATTGATTTTTAAGTTGTTTGTTAATATTTACTGACTCAAACTAGCAGTGCCAAAAGTAGCATTAAACTTGCGGCACCAAATACCGACAGATTTATAATCTGCTAAATTGATGTTTTGAGGGATAGAGTATGTTTGAGCCCCACTATATTTTTGTAAGGGAGCAAGAATAATGTAGTCTCCCTTTTTTAAAGAATACGATGGTGGCTTAGTCGAATTAATCACGTTATCTGAACGATGCAAAATTACTACCAAATCTGGGCCTGATTCAGAAGTTTTAAATGAGTCATCAATTTCTAGAAAGGATTTGCCGTCTTTAATGGTAATACTAACTTTACCATTAGTTGTTTGTTCTCCAGAAACAAATGTGCCTGAATTAATAGTATTTGTTTTTGGAGCTTGCCCTGAATTGGCTAAAGGTTTCTTCTGAATTGAAGGCACGGGAATAGATGCATTCACCGCTATAGGACTTTCATTAGCCTGGTTATTTGATACTTCGCGGGCGCAGCCAACCATGACAATAGAAGATAAGCCAATTATCAATAAATATCTTAATCTCATGATTTCAATTCTTCAATACATTAATCATCAATATAGCAGTTCTCTGGTAAGGTACATTTTCAAAGCCAATAACTTTGGTAATAAATACATATTTGAGTGTTCCTCAATTACTTAGGAAACACTACATAGCTCTTGCCTTGAACTTTAAATTGATTGTTACTTAAATAATTAATCTAAAAATGATAAATATATAAGGATTGATATCTAAAAAACTAATATTTTCCTTAGAAAGTTCTTACAGGTTTCTCAGCAAAATTTAAGTTTTTAGATTATGGGGGATTAAGTGTAAACAAATATACAGGGCTTGATCAGATATGCTTTTTCAAATCTATAGCCAGATATAAAACAAATGTTATCAGCAGCAGTGTCAATTTAATCATATCTTGGAGGCTGAGATAGAAAAACACACAGCAGAACTACGAGCAGCGCAAGCCAAGCTTCTGGAACAGTGCCGAGAAAAGTTGGGACTGTCCCTGTCATGGTTCACGTTTCAGTTGCAAGGGGGAAGTTTTACACGGCCCGACAGTGAAAGATTTAAAGAAATTTTAGCTTTAACTATTGCCTATTAAGGGTTTCATCATTTCTTAGCTGCTTGCACACGCCCTTTTCTACCTTGTGTCACCTTGGATTCTGACTCTGCCTTACTGGAATTGACCATTTTCACCAAGTGCTGATTTAGATAACTTTGCGCTGAGATATACAAACTTTCCCAAATCTCTTGATTGCGGCTGATTTTCGTACCTACTGTATTTCCTGCTGTTTTCTCTGATACCAAGTATTTGCGGAAGTAGTTATTCCACAAGTGTTGCAGGAAATCTTCAGCAAATTCGTTAAACGGCAGAATCCATTTATAGTCTTTATCCAAAAATACCCGATATGATGCGATTATAGGTAGTGCTAAGTCGGTTGGCGCACCAAACCCAAATGAATACTTGCTGTCAGGCAATAACGTCGTTTTACGTATATCAATTGATGCTAGGTCGTTAGCACCCTTTCTTCTGGGGTTGCTGATATAGTCTTGGATTATTTCATAGAGTCTTTGCTCTATCCACAGAGCATGAGTCAAGAGAGGCAGTAAGGCGGTTAATCTTTCCCTTTCTGCATCTGTGATGTTACTCGGAAGACTCATTCCTGCTGGGTGCTTGGTTCGTTTATTACCGTCCGGGTTGTATTTATTTCTGTCGAGGCAGTAAAGGAGCTTGAGCAAATGGGTGACATTGCACTGGGCATTTCTGGGAGCGCCGCTTTGGTTTTGGTAATAGGCAATGCGGAATTTTCTATCTTCTTTCCGTTCTAACTGGGCTAAGTACTGCTTGATGAATTTGTAATCACCCCTAGCGTTGACTTTGGAGCGAGAATCTACTGGCGTTGTAGTATTTGAAGCTAGGGCTATATCTTTGGCTGATTCTTCAGTCAGTCCGATGTGAATCGTAACTTTTACTCTGGCTTGACTTAAATTGTAGTTGTAATTTTTCGCTTGCTCAAATGCTAAAACTGTATGCCCTCCGTTGATAATGCCATCACTACCGCCCTCCGAGGCTTCTAAAATTTCTAGCTCCAGTTCAGTTTTGTTTTTGACAGGTTTAGCAATATTAGCTGACAGAACGATTCCACTGTGGCGAGAGAAAAATTTTGCAGGTTCAGTTGTCAGTGAGTCGAACATTTGTCTGTAGGTTGCGCTTTTGCGGTTCGGTTCGCGGATGTTCGGTTCTAGCGGCAGGTCTATAGGGAACGAGTCTACATGAGCAGTGGCGATGATGCAATTGGGGTTGGCTTGAAAATAGTTATCTATCTTGATGTTCCAAGTCTTGGGCATAGTTTGTTTCTTAATGGAAGTAAATTATATGTTAACCGTGCTGTATTCCTAATAGCTCAGGGTAAAAGTAGCGTTTGATGAGTTGACCCACCTAAATAAATGCACAATTCTGGCAAAAATATCGTCATTTTGAGGCATCTAAATAGTAGAGTTGCCGGAGAATAGTGACTAAAATCCCTGAAAGGCTTAAGGAATCTGGGTTTCAATAATTTTGGTCAGAAATTACTAAAAAGTCTACCATAAACAGATTTCAAGGATTTTTCAGATGATTACCCAACAAGTCTAGTATGTACTCCTGTTGAGCTTCTTGGATTCGTAAAAGATTGTTAAACTAGCATGATTAGAAATGAATTCAAGAAGCTCGAAAACCATTTATCAATTAAATTAACTTAACGCGTGCTTCCGTTAAAAACTCACATATTATTAGAAATTGGAAAGAAGCAAAAAGTGAATGGGACGACGATGAACTCACTTGGATCTAAGTCGAGGCTAGAACTGCTTGATCAAGGGATGTATCCTTTGACCCAGCCAAGAGACTGGTCATGGCCATTCTGGGCTGCTGTGCCACTCTACCCCTACGGCAGGCGGCGGACGCTTCGCAAGGAAATAGTTGAGGACACTATCTGGACATTCGATCAGCTTCACGGCATTCTCTACACCATCGTGCCAATTCGCATGACTATCGTCAAGCTCGCTGCTGGAGGGCTTCTGGTCTATGCGCCCGTTGCTCCAACAACTGAGTGTGTCCGCTTGGTTAATGAGTTGGTAGCAAAGCACGGTGAAGTTAAGTACATCCTACTGCCAACTAGTTCTGGTCTGGAGCATAAAGTCTTCGTTGGTCCCTTTTCCAGACGTTTCCCTCAAGCACAAGTCTTTGTTGCCCCGCACCAGTGGAGTTTCCCGTTCAACTTGCCCCTTAGTTGGCTAGGCTTTCCCCAAAAGCGAACTCAAGAACTTCCAGACGACTCAAGCCTTGCTCCTTTCGCTTATGAGTTTGACTATGCAATATTGGACATCAACCTGGGACGAGGTTCTTTTGTAGAAGTTGCAGTGTTTCACAAGCAGACGCGTGCTCTGCTTGTAACTGATTCTATAGTTTCTGTTTCAGTTGACCCGCCGGAAATCGTTCAATTAGATCCTTATCCATTACTGTTTCATGCAAGAGACAATGCCTTGGAGGTAATTGAGGACAATGAAGACAATCGGCGTAAAGGATGGCAACGCATTTCATTGTTTGCACTTTACTTGCGTCCTAGTGCGCTGGAAGTCACTTCAATTGGGCAGATGTTTCGTGATGCTCTTAAAGCACCACAGCGAACCTTAAAAACCTACTTTGGTTTATTTCCTTTTCGCTGGCAAGAAACTTGGAAGCAGGCATTCGATGCTCTACGAGGTCAGGGGAGGCCATTTGTCGCACCGATTCTGCAAATCCTTATTCTTCCCCAAGCACCAAGACAAGTCCTCAACTGGGCTGATAAAGTTGCAAGGTGGGATTTTCAGCAGATTATACCCTGTCACTTTGACTCGCAAATTTTTGCAAATCCGCGTCAATTTCGGCAAGCATTTGCTTTCCTTGAGAAAAATCCCTCTGTCAGTCAGGAATCTTCTTCTAACGAAAACCAGCCTCTGTTGGAGGAAGACTTCAGATTTATTAAGGAACTTGAAGCGGGTCTAATTAAGCGCGGTATTGCAACGCCAGCTAAAGAGAAGGTTTAATCAACACCCTAGCTGTAGAGACACGCAGTTGTGCATTAGTGCCAGCTTATAAGTAGTCAAACAAAAAGAAATTGTTAGGACTGCGATGGCATTGTATCTAGGACTTACACATCGGACATAAGCATGGTAAGTGTAGTATAAATACTTATCGGATTTTGGAGGAAAAGGGAAAGAAAAACCCCTTAAACTTACCCTAGATGAATTACTAATTGGCATTTTGTACTTATTGAATTGAGAGAGACCGAATTAATTCCCGGATTACATCGGTTGCTGGTCTACCAGTAATTGAACAGTATTTTTCTAATCTTTCTGTTTCACTTGATGTGAGATTGATTGTAAGTCGTTTAGCAGCCCATTTTTTATTCATAATATTGCTCCAAAAGTTAACAAGGTATGGCGTTAACCACCCCAATAACCTGCCAATTTGAAGACTACTTGCAAGATAGATGGTGAAAAGGAGGTAAAAAGTGGAACTGTAACTATCGTTGTTGCTCCAGCCGCCGCCTCATTGTAGACACTTTGCCAAGTTTCTGGTCCGCTAGTAGATTGTCCATGAACTTGTGTACTAACACCTAACTTTAAGCCAAATGCAACCCTCGGAAACACTATTGTTTAAGTGCTTTGACTCGGCAGAGGACGGACGGGCGAGGTTTGCTGCTCATACTGGGTTTGATGTTTGATGACCCAACAAGCCCACCAGATGCCCCAGCTAGAGAAAGTATTGAATTGCGGACGCTGGTTTTCTATCCTACATAAGAATGATCACGGCTGCTATCCCAAACGGAGGAAAGTATCTTCTGATCCGCTTTGACTTGTTCTCTACGAGACGCTCTGCGAACAGAATAAACTGAGTTTTTAGCCGTTAACGTTCGCGAGAATCGTTTGGCTGATTGCTGGTGAAATAATCAATATGTTAATTCACCCTTTTGAATCTATCTTTTCTAACTTTTGTTAGAGGGTTATATTTTCAGAGCGAGCACAATGAGTAGTTATTACCATAAGTAGTTATCACAACAAGTAGTTATATTTTCTTGTCAGGAGATTATATAAAAGCTTGATATCTGCTGCGATCACACTAATTCTCCGAAATACTTGTGTTGCAGTTTTTCCATAGAATCTCAAGCTGCACCTAGAAACCACAACTTATTGTAGAAACCACAACTTATTGCAAAACAGCATTTTAAGCGTCAGTACTTGGGTATTAGCTCGACAAGAGTGTGAGCAAAATCATGCAGCCACGAGAAGGTTGATATCGCGCTAATTGTATAGCTACTGCGGTCTTGGGTTCCCCCAATTGCTCAGTGGTGTAGTCGGTCTTTTAACTCAAAACTTAGCAACTCATCACGGGCTAAACGCCCCGCTATCGCTAACGAAAGTCAGCGTTCTTCATGCGTTTAGTTAAATAAATTGTCATTGTAGCTATAACTGAGGAAATGAAATTGCCGTGTCTTCGTCAAAAACTTTTGAACAGGAACAAGCAGGAATTAAGACTTCACCTAGTTTCGAGTTTTGGAGACAAGTAGGTCTCGTTACTGGTGGTACTCTCTTATCAATTAATATGTTGGCAACTTCTATTATCGCTGGAGGAGTACTTGGTTTAGCCATTAGTTTCCATAATTTGCCACAGCTTAGACAAATACGGAACTTCTTACCAGCAGAAACAACTTATATATACGACATCAAAGGCAAGCATTTAGCAAGTATACATGGAGAAGCCAACAGAAAAATTGTACCCTTAGATCAAGTTTCCCCAAATTTAAAACGAGCAGTCTTAGCCGCTGAAGATAATTACTTCTACAACCACCCCGGTATTGATCCAAGAGGTATCGGACGTGCTGCTTTAGTTAACTGGACAGCAGGTGCTGTGAAGGAGGGTGGTTCTACCATCACTATGCAGTTAGTGAAAAACCTCTTTTTATCTCGCGAACGTGCTTTAACTCGCAAAATAGCAGAAGCTGTATTAGCAATTCGCTTAGAGCAAATTTTCATTAAAGACCAGATTTTAGAAATGTACCTCAATCAAGTTTATTGGGGTCATAATAACTATGGTGTGGAAACAGCAGCACAGACATACTTTGATAAATCAGCAGAGAATTTGACTTTGGGTGAGTCAGCAATGATGGCGGCTTTAATCAAGGCTCCAGAACAATTTAGCCCTTTTGTGAACAAGAATTTGGCTATACAAAAACAAAGGCAAGTACTTGGACGAATGCTGGAATTGAAATGGATTACCAAGCAAGAATATGATGAGGCCCTCCAGCAAGAAATTAAACTTAATAAAATTAAGTCATTTGAAGCTAGTATATTTCCTGATGTCACCAATCCTGTGGCACAGGAACTAATTAAAAAGTTTGGGCGTGATGTAACGCTTAAAGGTGGAATGCGAGTGCAAACCACAGTAGCCAGTGACTTGCAAATCATGGCAGAAGAAACTATCAAAAAGTGGCATAAAACTCTTGAAGGTCAAGGATTAAACAACAATCAAATGGCTTTAGTCGCAATTGACCCACGTACCCACTATGTCAAAGCACTGGTGGGTGGTGTAGACTCGAAAAAGAGCGAATTTAACCGCGCAACTCAGGCTCAACGCCAACCTGGCTCTGCTTTTAAGCCGTTTGTTTACTATACTGCCTTTGCTAGTGGTAAGTTTACACCAAGTACAACGGTGCTTGATTCTCCTGTCAGTTACCCTGATGTGATGAATGGCTCGTACTCTCCACGCAATTACGATAATACCTTTAGGGGTGCAATGCCAATTCGTACTGCTTTAGCACTGTCTCGTAACGTTCCTGCGGTTAAGATTGGCAAAACTGTAGGAATAAATAAAATCATCGCCACTTGCCGTACCTTGGGAATCATGAGTCCGATGGAACCTGTAACTTCTTTGCCACTAGGTGCAATTGGTGTTACACCGCTGGAATTGGCCAGCGCTTATGCGACTTTCGCTAATTATGGCTGGCGCTCACCTCCAACACTTATTGCTCGCGTTAGTGATAGTAGTGGCAATGTTTTACTGGATAATACTCCTAAGCCTAAGTTAGTTCTTGACCCTTGGGCATCAGCCAGCATTATAGACGTGATGCAATCGGTAGTTACTGATGGTACTGGTAAAGGAGCTGCTCTAGATCACCCTGTTGCTGGCAAAACCGGGACAACTTCTTCAGAGAAGGATATTTGGTTTATTGGTACAGTGCCACAGCTAACAACTGCTATTTGGGTAGGCAGAGATGACAACAAACAATTAGCTCATAGTGCAACAGGAGGAGGAATGGTTACTCCTGTCTGGCGCGATTTTATGAACAAGGCGCTTAAAAATGTACCCATAGAAAACTTCAAACCCCCTTCTAAGTTTTCTCGCCCTCAGCCCACTAAAAATATCAAGAACACTAAAAAACTTTCTAGAGAGGCAGTCCAGTAGAAGATATTGACAAAAGGTACAGTTTTTGCGGAGGCTAACTTGTAGGTGAACGCGATATCAGGAGTGCATAGCTATGCGTCCCCCTGTTTGGAATCCTCCCATCGAACTATCAGCAGCGTTTACGAACCCGTGCTTCACTTCTTGCGGGGCAATCGCCCCGGCTGTACAGCAAATTAATCAAACTGGGCGTTCGGCTAAATGCTTTAATCTCAAAAACTGCTGACGCATCATTAATAAGTCTCCCCACGGCAATACATAGCGTATCCACGACCAAAAGCAATTTCTGGGGTAACGAATATTACCTTTAAGCACAAGGCGACAAGCATCTGACGTTACTGGAAAAATTACATAGCTAGCAGCAATATCACCAAAAATAGAAATAGCTTGCTCATCATCTGTGACTATTGTGAGATGCCGATTTGCTTCAAATTCAACCAGTTGAAAAATGCCCATAAATTTTTGACCCACTACCAAATTTTCCACACCTGGCAGCAGTTGCTCTGAACTGGGATGAGCAGGAATTGAGTCAGCTACCTGAAAAAATATGCGTTCTACGTGGTCAAGCCAATCATAACTGTAAGAGCCTACCTTCAGTTGGCATAACCACCGAAATAAAACTGGCGCTGGTGCTTGCACATCAATCGCTCGAAAATATGCTTCGTCAGCATTAGACATGCAGCGATCGCAAGGGAAAGACATCAATCGCTCTTCGGGTGTAGAACCCCAAGTATATGCAACGCTTCGTTCTGGATTGACGTTTATCATCGGTCAATTTCAGTGCATTCTAATTCCAGGATAGAAGCTTAAGCCATTGCTCGTCTCCACTCCAGCAAAAAACCCCTGCGAAACTAACCTTACTTATCAAAAGCGTTGGGGAGCGGATATGAAATCTTCAAAAGAGAACCATTTACGCTTTTAGCTATCAACCTGGAGCCTGGAGACTAGTAATTAGCGGTGCGAGTTTAGAAGCCATAACCTCTATACTATATTTTTCTACACATCTTTGCCTGGCTTTAATACCTCGCTGGTTTGCTGACTCTAAATTTTGAAAAATCAATCGAATTTGTTTAACAATTTGTTCAGGACAAGAAGGCTCAACTAAATAACCAGTATCACCTAAAATTTCGGGAATATCTCCAACACGTGTTGATAATACAGGTTTAGCCATTGCCATTCCATCAGTCAACTTCAAAGGAAATTGAGCGCGAGTTTCTGGAGTATCTCGCTGGGGAACGACAACAATATGAGCAGCAGCAACAAGATCCGGCATGGCATCAACTGGATACTTTGGTAGTTTGATAATCCAGCGTCCCCAACGTTCTTGAAGTTGTTGATCGTAATCATCATAAGGACTGCCACCAATAATCACTAATTTTAAGTCTAGCTGATTAATTTTATCTAGCGCTGTGAGAACACCTTCTAAACCTTTATAAGGTCTAGGTGCGCCAGGAAACATTAAAATTTGGTATTCAGATAAATTATAGCGACTTCTACTGGAATCAGGATTACATCGAGCTGGATCAAATAAGGAGGTATCCTTGCCATTAGGAACCAACATACCACCAAAACGCTGCTGCAAAAATTTAGTACTGTGGAGCATGAACACCATCCTTGGGCAATTGCTGTGCAATGGCATCCTGAGCTTTCAATTCTCAATCCCAATCATCAAAGAGTTTTTCTAGCTCTCGTTCAGGCTGCACATACAAGACACTTCTGGGAGATGGGATGAACGTAACCTCGCAACCGGGTCAGATCCAGGTGATCCCCCAAAATTAAGCGGTGCTGAAAATTTTTTCTGCAATTGCAATTATCTCCCCTATTTCTCCCCTATTTATCTTTAAATTCAAATCACAAGAGCAGAGAACACCATCTAAACAGGCGGACACTCTCTGTCGTATTAGAACCTATCCCACTAACAATATTTGTGTCACAAAGCTTAAGCTTATCGAGAACTGACTACGAAAAATTAAGGTTTTTAAGCACATTTTACGAAAAGATGTAGAGATTTTTAGAACTATGGGACAAATTCACAGATTTTGCCGTTTACACAAGCGTGCCTGAAAAGCTTACATAGCTAGCGTCTGTGATGTACTTCATCAATGTCAAAATCTAATTATTAGTTTTTCAATTTTTTGGAGGAGAGGATAATGTTGAAGTTCACCTGTTTGATGATTGTCGGGGCAGTATTGTCGATTAGTGCACCAGCTGTAGCTGAAAGTCGTGCGGTTAATATCAGTATTGGCAGTATTGGTGGTTCCTTAGATAATGCTGCTTTGCGAACAGTTCGCCAGATTATCGGGTTTGCAGTCGGCACTAGCACCGTCGATAAATTCATTGTATATAGTCCCAAGACTGGATCTCCTGTTCCCATTGAAGGAGGTTTATCTGCTTGTGCTGAAGCTGGCTTCGGCATCAGCAATACAAGATTTAATGCTTTTATCCAGGAGTTGCGTTCAGTTAATCCCAAACCAGGGACTTTCTACAATCTAGAACTTACCGCAACCTGCAAGCCGAGATAAGAATGTTGTTTGCACTCAAGCGCAGTAGGATGGGCTTGGTACCTTCTGCTACTGCTTCCGTCGAGAGTTTACGGTCATAAACTGATGCCACTGCCCGTCATCGCCCAGTACATGAGATGTCATCA
>NZ_JAAGOG010000395.1:0-2489 GCF_010747425.1 Nostoc sp. UIC 10630 | reverse complement strand
TTAATAAATCCTCAACATTTAAAAAACTGGTTTACTAATTGCTGTTACTGTACCTCATAACATCGGAAACTGCTGTATAATAATACGTAGGCGTAGCCAGCCGTAGGCATCGCTGTTGAAGAATTCGTAGCAATCTTGTCGCTCACCAGTATCTATATTCCTTCTGGGATAAATCACCACTCCTCGCCAAGAATTTTGAGATTTCTTTTGCCGCAAATAGAGAAATACTTCCGAAACTAGGCGCAAATAAATATCTGAGTCTGCTTGAAATTGAACTTCAACGAAATAAAGCGGATTTTCTTCGTCTTGAGTGGGAAGAAATACACCATCTATTCTAAAGGCAGTTTGTTTGATTTCAACTGAAGAAAATTGATAGGTATTGGCAGTTTCAGGAAGATCGCCAATCAGTTCAAAGAAGATACTGGGAAATTCTTGAAATAAACGATAAAAGATGCTGTCAGTTTTCACTCTGGATGTTATAGCACAGTTTTGAAATTTAGCAATTTTATAATGTGCTGCTCTCTAATTGCATAAATTATCCCAGATGGAAAACTAATTATTCGGCAATACGCTTGGGTTAAAAGTTATTGGTGTAGATAATTGGTCTTTGAAGACGCGATTTATCGCGTCTCTACATGAGGATTTTGTTGTATTGAACTATTCGGTAGCTTCTTGTATTTTTTAATGACAAATATCTGGAATTAGCTTGTAGTTGCGCTTTCGTGAAGATAGCATAATTAAAAACCATAATAATTTATTCATACCAACTTACTTAAGACTGAATTTCGTTCATGAAGTCGATCACTTTTTGGTGAAATATTGTGTTTTGATGCTTTAAAGCAATTTGGGCTGACTTTTGGAGATCAGCGATCGCTTCCTCTCGATTTCCTAGGCGATAGCAAGCCAAACCCCTTGCGTAGAAAGCAAATTCATCCTCAGAATATATTTCACCTCCACCCACTGCTTCAATGTGCTTTGCTTCATTAAAATCTGCAAATGCACCTTGCTCATCTCCTAACTCATAACACGCATTACCCCGCACATAGTAAGCAGCTATTAAATTGGGATCTACATAAAGAGCCTTAGTTAAATGCTTAATGGCTTGGCTATTAATACCCTGAGAATATTGCAGAATACCCAAATTGTAGTAAGAAATAGCAGAACGTTCCATACTAGCTATCAGACTGAAGTCTTCTAGCGCACCTTGATAGTTACCAGAGTAAAAACAAGCTGCACCTCGCCCAAAATAGGCTCGTACATATTGCGGATCTAATTGAATTGCATGATGACAATCTTCAATTGCACTTTGATTATCACCTATTGCTGCACGAGCAACACCACGTTCAGCATAAGCCTGAGCATATTGAGGACTCAGCCGGATTGTTTCATTAAAGTCTTCAATTGCATTTTGATAATCCTTTGTCAGTGAACGAGCCACACCACGACTTAGATATGATGTCAAATCCTCTGAATTTTGTAAAATTGCCTGAGTATAATTTTCAATGGCTCCTTGATAGTCGCCTGAATTATAAAGTATATAACCAAGGCTAGAGTATCCAAAAGCAAACATTAAATTGAGCATTGGTTTATAAAAGCTTATGACACTAGTATTATTCCCAAGTCAATGAATTGAACATTACAACCTTTGCTCTGTTATTTTGCGACTGCACACAATTTGCCACAAACTATGGAAATTTCCGATCGCGCACTTCCAGCGCATAATCTTGTACAGCTTTGGTAATCGTCTCTCGCAAATTGGTGTAAACCTTGGCGAATGGTGGATGCTTCTGGGCCAGTCCGATTACATCTGAGGTAACTAAAACTTGTCCATCGCAGTGAGTTCCTGCACCAATACCAATTGTCGGAATACTCAATTTTTGTGTAATCTGCATTGCCAAATCTGCGGGGATATGCTCTAAAACTATAGAAAATACACCTGCTTGTTCGAGAGCGATCGCTTCTTGTAAAATCCTCTCACTCGCTTCTTGGGTTTTCCCTTGTTGTCGCAAACCGAGTTGATGTACAGATTGCGGTGTCAAACCGACATGACCCATTACCGGAATTCCAGCTTCTACCAAACGAGCGATAGTTTCTGCGATCGCTGGATAACCACCTTCCAATTTTACCGCTTGAGCGCCCGTTTCCTTCAGTACCCGCCCAGCAGAGTGCATCGCTTGCTGGAGACTTTCTTGATACGTCAAAAATGGTAAATCTACAACTACTAATGCACGTTTAACCCCACGACGCACAGATTTGGCGTGGTATATCATCTCATCCAAAGTTATTGGCAGTGTTGTTTCATACCCTAGAACTACTGCCATAGAGTCACCTACAAGGATTAAGTCTACACCAGCTGCATCGATGAGTTGAGCGATCGCATAATCCCAGGCGGTCAACGCGACAATTGAACGTCCCTGTTGTTTCCATTGAATTAATTGCTGGGTAGTGATTGCCATTTTTCTAGGTGGAGAGTAGGGGGTGGAGAGTAG
>NZ_JAAGOG010000394.1:0-2492 GCF_010747425.1 Nostoc sp. UIC 10630 | reverse complement strand
AAGGATTAGCATTATTAAAAGGTAGTTACTAAAATTTACTGAAATTTAGTAACTACCATAAAAGTACCGGAAGAACCGGAAAAGCTTACTCGTCTGTGAAATACTTTTTTGAGACGAGCAAGCGAATACGATAATTACTACTGTGACACTACAAGTACAAATCCTCAAGGATAAATTTAATCAAAGTTTAGGTTTGCCTTTTAAAGAACTATTGCCAGAATCTGCAATAAAACTTGCAATCTCTGAAGTGAAAATTAAATATAAAAAGCGATTATTTGACCCATTTATTACTTTGTGGGCGTTTTTGTCACAAGTTTTGGATAGTGATAAGACTTGTCATAATGCTGTGAGTAAAATAATTGCTCATTTAGCAGGTTCAGATGTAGAAATTCCTTCATCTGATACGAGTGCTTACTGTCAAGCTAGGGCAAGATTGCCAGAAAAATTATTAGAGAAGCTTTTCAATTATTCAGCACAAAAACTGGAAGAAAAAGTAACCCAAGAGCATTTATGGTGTGGTCGAAATATTTTAGTAATAGACGGCTCGACGGTATCTATGCCAGACACTGTAGAAAACCAAAAAGAATACCCTCAACCTAGCACTCAAAAAGATGGATGTGGCTTTCCAATAGCCAAAATTGGTGTGATATTCAGTTTAGTTACGGGAGCTGCCGTTGCTTTGTGCATCGATGTATTGAACACTCACGATATTAAATTAGCAAGGAGGCTCTATGGTTTTCTCAAACCCAATGATGTACTTTTAGGGGATAGAGCTTTTTGCGCTTATGCCGATATGGTTACGATTACTAAACTCGGTTGTGATGTTATATTTCGGAAGCATCAATCTCGCACAACAACCATGCGAAAAGGCAAAATTGTTGGAAATTGTGACAAATCAGTTACTTGGTCTAAGCCTAAAAGTTGTCCTTCATGTTTGAATAAAGATGAATTTGATGCTCTACCTCCTTCCATAACTGTGCGAGAGATTTACTATTATATTGTTATTCCTGGTTTTCGAACTCAACAAGTTAGCTTACAGCACTTGCGTCTATTATGAGGTACACTAGATTAAAATATAAATACTTTTAGATGAAGTCTTACTCTGTCGATCTTCGAGAAAAAATAGTTGCAGCACATCTTGAGAAAAACATCTCAATCAGGAAAGTGGCTAACATCTTTTCCGTCTCAAAGAGTTTAGTAAAAAAGCTTGTAAAACAACAAAAACTTGAAGGAAATTTACAATCCAAGCCGCGAGGAAAGCCACAATTTAGTCATTTAACAAATGCTGATATAGAGTTGAGAGAATTAGTTGAATTATATCCAGATGCAACATTGATAGAGTTGTGTGAATTTTTTGCAGACAAGACTGGTAATTGGGTAGGTCAAAGTGCAATGTGTCGTGCATTACAGAAATTAGGATTAAATCGGAAAAAAAAACGAAGCGGAGTACCCAAGCAGGCACAGAGCGAGTCCTGAATTTAAGATTAGATTATTGGGAAAAGATCAAACATATAGAGCCAGAAAATTTAGTATTTTTGGATGAAACTGGTGTCCTGCTTGGATTAACGAGGACTCATGCCCGTTCACAAATGGGAACAAGAGCTTACTCTCTTAACCCCTTTTATAGAGGTTCAAAAGTTACAGTAATTGGAGCAATTAGTATTAAAAAAGTAGTTGCATTGATGACAATGAATGGTTCAATGGATGGCATTGCGTTTGAATTATTTATTGAGAAGTTTTTAGTGCCAAATTTATGGTCAGAAGCAGTGGTAGTAATGGATAATTTATCCGCACATAAACTAGATTCAATTGTACCAATGATTGAAGCTGTAGGTGCGAAAGTTATTTGTTTATCCTCATACTCACCCGATTTTAATCCAATTGAATTATGGTGGTCACAACTTAAATCTTTTTTACGCAGTTTTGCTCCGACTACAACAGAAATGGTTGATAACTTAATCTCAGTTGCACTCGATTTAATAAATCCTCAACATTTAAGAAACTGGTTTGCTAGTTGCTGCTACTGTACCTCATAACAGCCGCAAATGCTGTATTGGGACTATTCGTACCAAATTATTGAAGTTAGGAGCTTTGATTACTGTAAGTACACGTCGCATTTTAATTGCAATTACTAGTTCTTGCCCATACAAACATATCTTTGCTACTGCTCATAGACGCTTAAAAATTCTCACTAATACTGCTTAATTTGAAGTTAAATGGCTTTTGATTTATTTCTAATAATGATAGTTTAGGCTTGAGTTGATTCAAGTCTTGTTTTGGAATGCTTAATTTTATGAACAGAGCATTTTGATTTTACTAACAGTAAAAAATAGTGATTATTTTAACTTCTTAAATGCGGTTTTATACTTAATTTATATTCGTGCCTAAATTTTGATTGATGATGTATCAAAAAAAGCCTCATATCAGGTCATATAAATTGATTTTTTACTGCTTGTGAGAAATCCGGGTTTACAATTAATTAGTTCCTCTAT